>JACRCP010000190.1 GCA_016218965.1 Deltaproteobacteria bacterium
TTGAACTTACAAGGACAGTCTACCTGTTGGCATGGGCCTTGTAAACCTTCCCGTCCGCGTCTTCGGCTCTCGTTCATCGGTTGTGCCTGTTGCCTGTGCCAGGAGGTCTCCGTGCCCCGAAAACCTCGTCCCGTCGCCCCCGAAACCGTCTACCACGTCACCTTGCGGTGCAATAACAAAGAACTCCTGATCAAGACGCGCAAGGACCTCGAGTCCGTACTTCTGCGTCGTCGCCCATTACAAGCTCGAGTACAAGTTCAAGTTCTACGGCTACTGCGTCACTCGTGCTACGTAGCGTGCCGCTACTACGCAGAGTAGCATGAACTCCCACGCCCACCTCGTGATCGAGACCCCGGCCGACGAGGGGGCCACGATTTCCAAGATCATGCATGACATCGCCCGGTAGTCTCGTTTTCCCTCCGAAAACCACCCCAAACACACCGGATTTGCCTGTCTGGTCCTCCTGCGCTATGCTCTGGGCTGACGCAAAGAGGAGTCCCGGGTGGGGAAAATACTGCGGGGAGTTTTAATTGATTGATACTTACGAGGCCACTCCCCGAGTACTATCCGGTTCTATTGTGGTGAACCACCTATCCGGATTTGTAACGTCCCAATCTCGGACGCAGGCGGAAAAGCCGGATGATTCCTCCTATCGACCCTTCTTGCGCAGCGCTCCGGTGGCTTCGATGTCGACCTTGAACGTTGTGGAGTCAAGCACGACGCCGAAGTCTTCCCGGGCGCGTTCGATGGTGACGTAACCCTCGGCCGCATCATCCGCCACGAGCTCGGGGTCGCGCTCGAGCGGATCGCCGTAGCCGCCGCCTCCGGCCGCGTCCATCGTGACCACATCGCCGGGCTTCAAACGCGTCAGCCCGTACGGGTTCCCCTTCTCGTTGTTCACGAGGAACTGCGCCTTGGCTCCCGATTTTCCGCCGAACAGCCCCTCGGCCGGGTACCGCAGCCGGCCCGACTGTATGCCGAGGTTCACCGGGGGCCTGGGCGCGTGGCTGTCGGAAGGAATGCGGAACACCTCGCGGCGTCCCAGGCCGCCCTTCATGCGGCCCGGACCGCCGGAGTCCGGAATCAGCTCCCTGCGCTCCACGATGATCGGCGTGTCGCTCTCGAAAATCTCGACCGGCGTGTTGGCGCCGTTGGCGGGGAAGATGTAGTCGTAGTACCCGTCGTTGCCGGCGCCGGCTCCCATGCCGCCGCCGCGGATCACGACCGAGTGCCACGGCCGGCCATCGCCCCTCTTTCCATAGAACACGTTCATGGTGGCCGGCGTTCCGCCGCTCGCCGCTATGACGCGCTTGGGGACGGCATCGGCCAGGGCGCGGTAGACGATCTCCGTCAAAAAATGTCCTATCTGCATGCGCGCGGCGACGGCAACCGGATAGGCGCAGTTCACCACGCTCCCCTCGGGCGCCTTGAGCGCTATGGGCCTGGTGGATCCGTCGTTGTTCGGGATATCCGGGTCGAATATGCTTTTGACGGCCATGAATACGTATGCGTATGTGAAGTTCAGCACAACGTTGCCGCCCCAATCCACGTGCGGCGACGATCCCGCGAGATCCACGATGATGTCGCTGCCTTTCACCTCGACCGCGGCCTTGATCAGCACATCCTCCCGCCCCTCCATCTGCTCGATCACTCCCGTGGCCCGATACACACCGTCCGGGATCTTCTCGATCGCCTCGCGCATGCTTCGCTCGGTGCGGCCTATAATCTCGTCGGCAAGGGCGCTCAAATTCTCGAGGCCGGTCTCATCGAGCATCTGGGAGACCTTCTCCGCGCAGACATGGTTGGCCGCTATCTGGGACCGTATGTCACCGATGACCTCCTCGGGCGTGCGCACGTTCCAGCGGATCAGCTCGAAGACCGCCTCGTTTAACCGGCCTGCGTCGTAGAGCTTGACGAGCGGGATGAAAAGCCCGTCCTCGTGCACGTCGTGGTTGTCGGAGGACACGCGGCCGCCTATGTCCGAGTGGTGGAAAACGCAGGCCGTGAACGCCACGAGCCGCTCCTTGTGGAAAATGGGGCTCATCACGCAAACGTCGTTTAAGTGCCCGGCAAGCGCCCACGGATCGTTGGTGATGAAAACATCGCCCGGCCTGTACGCGTCCCGGGGGAGCTTGTTCACGAGCCCCTTGATTCCGAGCGCCATGGCACCGGATTGGCCGGGCGTGGCGAACGTGCCCTGGGCGAGCTCCCGGCCCTTCTCGTCGGTGAACATGCAGGTATAGTCGTGCGCGTCGCGCAGCAGGCTCGAAAACGCGGTCCGGGCGACGGCCCCGTCGGCCTCGTCCACGATGGATATTAGCCTGCGCCAGAGGATTTCGAGTGTGATTGGATCGAATTTGATTCCCATGCTCATGACCCTTTCGTGAGATCCATCCACAGGAAGCCGTATTCGTCGATTGAAGCCGAGGCGTCCTCGCCCACCACCACTGTGGACTCCTTTTCCTCCACGATCGCGGGCCCGCAAAACGCCGCGCCTGGAAAGAGCTTGTAACGGTCATAGACCGTATGCGGTATGTAGTCGCGCGTGATGCCTGAAAACGCGGGTCTTACGCCCTTCACGGCAGATTCGAGCGAACCCTGCCTATGCTCGAGCTTTGGCAGCTTCAGGAGCCGCTCGGGCAACCTGGACCTGACCTTGAAATTGATGAACTCCACCGGCGATTCGGGATAGGTTCGGCCATAGAGCTTCCTGTAGACCTCGTCGAAGCGCTCCCTGATGAGCTTCCTTGGCACTTTCGTGAAATCAGGCTCGGGAATCGAAATGGTCGTCTCCGACCCCTGGCCGACGAACCTGACGTCCACCGACCGCTCGCAGGTGATGGTCTCGGAAACGCCGGTCTTCTTGAGGGTCCGCTCCCCTTCGGCCTCGAGCGCCTTGAATATCCGCTCGATCTCGGCAAAATCGGCCGCTTTAAGCCCCACCTTGTGGGAACGGATGAGGTCGAATGCGCGCGGAGCGGTGAAGAACCCGAGCGCCGAACCGACACCTGCGTTCGGTGGAACGATCACACGAGGCGCGTCCAGCTTTTTCGCGAGGCCGTACGCGTGCACAGGACCTGCGCCGCCGTAGGCGACCACGGTCACCACTTTGGGGTTCCCCCCTTTTTCCGCGATGTGCGTCTTGGCCGCAGCCGCCATTGTTTCGTTGATGAGATCGTGTATCCCAAAAACCGCCTGGAGAAACGGGACACCAAGGGGCTTTGCGATTCGCCCGTCGATGCCGCGCTGCGCTCCCTCCTTGTCCAGACGCATTTCGCCGCCCAAAAAATAGCCCTCGTCGAGGTAACCGAGCAGCAGGTCCGCGTCAGTGACGCACGGATCGGCGCCGCCGCGTGCATAGCAGATTGGGCCCGGCTCCGCGCCCGAGCTCTCGGGCCCGACCTGGAGCGTGCCGAGCCGGCTCACCTTGGCGATGGATCCTCCGCCGGCGCCGATCTCCATGAGATCCACGACCGGCACCTGGATCGAAAGCCCGCTCCCTTTCATGAACCGCTGAACGCGGCCGACCTCGAAGGTCGGGACCACTCCCGCCCTTCCCCCCTGGATCAGGCACGATTTGGCCGTCGTCCCGCCCATGTCGAAACAGAACATCTCCTGGATGCCGAATAGCTTGCCATAGTACTGGCCCGAGATCACCGCGGCCGTGGGACCCGACTCGATGATCCGGACCGGGAACTCGGCCGCCGTCTCGACCGACGTGACTCCGCCCGAGGACAGCATGATGAACAGCTTGCCCTTGGAGCCGATCGATGAGAGCCGCTCCGAGAGCCTCGTCAGGTAACGGCCGGTCAAGGGCTTCACATAGGCGTTGGTGACCGTGGTGCTCGTGCGCTCGTATTCGCGAATCTGGGGGAGCACGTCGTAGGAAATCGAAACCGAAATCGACGGCGCCGTTTCGCGGATGATCTTCTTCAGCGCCAGCTCGTGCGAAGGGTTTTCGAACGAGTTGAGCAGGCAGACCGCTATCGACTCGACACCGAGGTCCACGAGCCGCGCGACCACCGCCCGGCCTTCTTCCTCGTCGAGAGGTTTCAAAACGCTCCCGTCGCTCCGGACACGCTCGTCCACTTCGAGCCTCAGACGTCTGGGAACCAGGGGTTTGGGAAATTCGGCAAAGACGTCATACGGCGCGTAGCGGATCTCCCGGCCCAGCTCGAGCACGTCCCTAAAGCCCTTTGTGGTGATGAGCGCGGTCCTGGCTCCCTTGCGCTCGATGATGGAATTGATCACGAGCGTCGTGCCGTGAATGAGCTCGTCCATGCCGGTGACGAACCCCGGGAGCTGTTTTTCGAGCGCCCTTATCCCCTGCTCCACCGCGTCCGAGGGATCCTTTGGAGTGGTGAGGCACTTGTGGATGTGCATCCGACCGGTGCGGTCGTCGAGCAGCACGAAGTCCGTGAACGTGCCGCCGATGTCGCATCCCAGCCTGCAGAATTGATCGGACATGATTTTCTGCCCTCTCTATCGCTCGTTAAGGTTTTCAGTATGTCTGGAGAAACTACTGTTTTCAAGCCCTTTTGCGATGCTGGCTTTTCAGCAAACGCGAATTCGTTTTGCCAGCAGGCCAGGTCTGCGCTATGCTCGCGCGGCATGAAGTCGATCGACTATCACAGGCCGCGAAGCCTTGATGAAGCCTGGCGGCTCGCCGATTCGGTCCCCGGCGCCCGGTTCGTCGCCGGGGGCACCGACGTAATGGTCGGGTTGAAGAACAAGGCCCTGCGGCCCGGGGCCTTGATATCGCTCAGGGCGATCCCCGGACTTGCGCGCATGGAGAACGGGACCGAGACGCGGATCGGCGCGCTTGCGACGATCGGCGACATCGCCGCCGACCCGGTCATATCCGAGCGATACCCGGTGCTCGTGCAGGCATGCCGACGGCTGGGGAGCGCGCAGGTGCGCAACGTCGCCACTGTAGGCGGCAACCTGTGCAACGCATCCCCGTGCGCCGATACCGCACCGCCTCTTCTGGTGCTGGAGGCGCGCGTGCGAATCGAAGGGCCATCCGGGAAGCGCGAGATGGCGCTTGACGAGTTCTTCCGCGCCCCGGGTGAGACAAGGCTTTCGCCGGGCGAGGTTTTGACCGAGGTCGTCCTCCCCCCGCCGGCGCCCGCCGCGAGAGGCGTGTTCTTCAAACTCGGCCGGGTGCACATGGACCTTGCCAAGGCGAGCGTCGCGGCTCTCGTCGAGATGGATGGAAAGAGGTGCAAGAGGGCACGTTTCGCGGCAGGCTCGGTCGCGCCAGTGCCGCTGCGCCTCCGGGAGGTCGAAAAGGTCGTGGAGGGCGCGGTCGTAGACGACAAGTTGATCGCGCGGGCGCAGGAAGCGGCCATGAAGGGCGTGTCTCCAATAACCGACATCCGCTCGACCGCGGAGTACCGGCGGCAGATCGTAGGCGTGTTCGTAAGACGCGCGATCGAGGCGCTCTCGAAGGTCGGGGTATGAAGACCGAGATCTCATTTAACCTCAACGGCTCGCAGGTAGGCGTGGCGGTCGCGGGGGCGGAGCGCCTGCTCGACGTTCTGCGCGGGCCGCTTTCGCAGACCGGCGTTAAGGAAGGCTGCGGCGAGGGCGAGTGCGGGGCGTGCACGGTGCTCGTGGACGGCCGCCCGGTCAACTCGTGCCTCTATCCCGCGATGGAAGCGGACGGCAAAACGATCGCCACGATCGAGGGTCTGCAGGGGCCGCACGGCCGCCTGTCGGCGGTCCAGCGGGCGTTCGTCGACCACGGCGCGATTCAATGCGGGTACTGCTCGCCGGGGATGATCCTCTCGGCCACGGCCCTCCTCGCGGAGCGCCCCGACCCGACCGACGACGAGATTCGGGAGGCGCTCGCGGGCAACATCTGCCGCTGCACCGGGTACGTGCAGATCATCGAATCGGTGAGGGCGGCGGCCGGCAAACTCAAGGAGACGAAGTGAGGGGCGGTCAGGAAGATTCCCGCTTGCCAGAAGAAAAGACACCTTTATAATTACTATTCGTAGTAGTAGACGGTTATGCCCAAATGCAGATAACTCAACCGGAAAGCCATGGTGATCGAGAGGACAAGATGGTGGTAGGCGCCACAAAGGCTCTCCAAGAGATCAGAAAGAGCGGCGCGGATTCGCTGATGCTGTCCGTCGAGACTGCCCGCCGCAATGCGTCGGTCCGATTAGACCCTCGGCACCGAACTCTCATGGGACAGTTCCTGACGCCCGCCTCTGCTGCCACGTTCATGGCCCGGATGATCGAGTGTGAGAAGCCAGTTGTCCGCGTCCTCGATCCAGGCGCCGGACTGGGGTCACTCTCTGCCGCCTTCGTGGCCGCGATGTGTTGCAGGCCACGGCGCCCGGAGGGCATCGCTTTGACCACCTATGAGATTGATCCCATGCTCGTAGAATATCTCAGCGCGACACTCGATCTCTGCCGGGCAGCGAGCGAAGACGCTGGGATTCGATTTGAGGGACACATCGTGACCGACGATTTCTTGGAAGTCGGCACTAGTACCTTGACGGGCGATCTCTTTGCCCCGGGGGAGGATGAACGATTCGATTGCGCCATCCTTAATCCACCATACAGGAAAATCCGGGCAGAATCCCGTGAACGGAAGTTGCTCCGGGCGATCGGACTTGAGACAAGCAACCTGTACGCCGGCTTCCTGGCAGTGACGTCGAGGCTCCTCGCCCCAAGTGGTGAGATGGTCGCGATCACACCAAGGAGCTTCTGCAACGGCCCATATTTCGAGCCATTCCGCCGTTTCTTCCTGCGGGAGATGCGATTCCGCCGAGTCCACGTATTCGACGCGCGGGACCGCGCCTTCGCTGACGACGAGGTTCTACAGGAAAATGTTGTGTTTCGCGCGGAAAAGACGAGGGCTTCGAGAATCAAAGTCGTTGTCTCGTCGAGCCTCGGTCCGGACGATTCGAGCCTCCACATGCGAACGATCAGACATGACGACCTTGTTCGTCCGGGTGATCTTCACGCCTTCATCCACATCGTGCCAGACGGTGATGGAGATCCGATCCGTCATCAGATAGGTAGCCTCGATGCGATCCTGACGGATCTCGGACTAACCGTCTCCACCGGACGGGTCGTCGACTTCCGGTCAAAAGATCTCCTCCGCTCTCGACCAGAGCGGGACACGGTCCCCCTCATATATCCATGCCACCTTCAGGGCGGCTTTGTAGAATGGCCGAACGGCCGAACGCGCAAACCGAATGCCCTCGCACTCGGTACTCGGGCAGAGGAACTCCTCGTCCCAGAGGGCTACTACGTTCTCGTAAAGAGGTTCTCGGCCAAGGAGGAGCGGCGTCGGGTGGTGGCGGCGGTCTACGACCCCCTACGTGTCCGGGCCGACCGCATCGCCTTTGAGAATCACTTGAACTACTACCACCTTCGGGGTTCGGGTTTGCCGGCAACCGTCGCGAAGGGGCTGGCCGCTTTCCTCAACTCGACGCTCGTGGATTCCTATTTCCGTCAGTTCAGCGGACACACTCAAGTGAACGCTGCCGACCTCCGGTCCCTACGGTATCCGGGGTGGAACAGCCTCGTCGCACTCGGCCGCCGCATCGGGAGGACCTTCCCCGCGCAGGAAGAACTGGATCGTCTTGTCAACGATGTCGTGACTCATGGCTAAGCCCGCATCGAGAAGGCAAGTCCCTGGCGTAAGACGCACGGCCGAGGCGCTCGCTATCCTCAAGGCCTTGAGTGTGCCTCGGGAACAGCAGAACGAGCGCTCCGCCCTCACTCTCCTCGCCCTGCTCGGGATGACGCCGCGCAAACCCTGGAGCGACGCTGATGCTCCTCTGCTCGGCATCACTGAAATGATGGACGTGTTTCGAACCCACTTTGGCAAAAGATACGCCCCGAATACCCGTGAGACTGTCCGCCGGTTCACCGTACACCAGTTCGTCCAGATGGGGCTCGTCGTGGCGAACCCCGACGATCCCCGCCGGCCCGTGAACAGCCCCGACAACCGCTACCAGATCGCCCCGACGCTACTCAAGCTTGCTCAGACCTACGGTTCGGCCGCGTGGGACAACTCGTTGAGGGGCTTCCTCAAGACCGCTGATGCAGTTCGTACACTCCAGCCGCGGGAGCGCGGCATGGTTCTGATCCCAGTGAAACTTCCCAACGGCAAGAGACTGTCACTGACCGCGGGCGGCCAGAACGAGCTCGTGAAAAATATTATTGAGGAGTTTTGCCCGCGCTTTACACCGGGTGGTGTGATCGTGTACGTGGGCGACACCGGCGACAAGCAACGGCACGTTGAAGCCGGTTATCTCGAACGTCTCGGGGTACAATTGGACGAACACGGCAAGATGCCCGATGTCGTCGTCCACCTCTCGGGGAAGAGGTGGCTTATATTGATCGAGGCCGTTACGAGCCACGGCCCTATCGGCTTGAAGAGGCACAACGAGCTGAAGGACCTCTTCGGAGCAGCGCGGGCTGGTCTGGTGTTCGTAACGGCGTTCCTCACCCGTCGGGCGATGACCAAGTACCTTGCAGACATCGCATGGGAGACAGAGGTGTGGATCGCCGAGGCGCCCTCCCACATCATCCATTTCAACGGCGAGCGGTTCTTGGGACCGTATGAATAATGCCAGAGGGAATTAGCCGCCAAATATGATGTCAGATCACGGAACGGAAGAAGGTATTGCGTGCTTTTTGGAACACCGCAGGTGGCGGCGGTGAAATCACGTCCCACGGAAGAACAAGGATGAACCAACAACAGCACGAAACGGTTCGCCAAATCCTCGTGGACAACGCGCGCAGAATCTCCGTCGATCATCAGGTAGAAATCGAGAGTTGGGACCCCGTCAAGCCCGGCGGCAACTTCCTGCCCGCATACATACCTTACATCGGCGCCGACTACTTCAGCCCGCGAACAAAGGGCTGCCGCATCCTGGCCTACGCCCTCAGCCAGAACATCAGCAAGTCAGACGGATTCGCGGTAGAATGGGCGCACGACTGGAAGGAGGGGACTGGTACGGTAGCCCTTGACCGCCAGAACCAAAATGGCGGGGTAGCCATGCACCCTTTCGCCACGGGCCACATTCCAATTCTCGCTTACCTGCTGCGGTCGCTCGCATTCGGCCGCAAGCCCGGGGACGGCGAGAGCATCTTTTGGGAAATCGCTGCCACAAACTTGTCGAAGTTCTCGTTCCGCAGTTCGAACGGTAAGTGGACCACCGACAATTACACCAGCCTGCGCAGGTGCTGGGAATGGTTCTCGCGGCTGGAGGTGGAACAACTGGACCCTGACTTTATCCTTTGCTGCGACCATCGAGTCTACAATATCGTGCAAGTGCACGTTCCCGCGGCGTCCAAGAAAGCAAGAGTGATTCTTGTGGCGTTTCCGAGTCTGCGAGTCATCAACCGGCACTACCGAAAAACTCGGTTCCACGAGGGGCACCTTCGGGCGCCTCAAATCAAGGAACGCATCGCGGCCGTTGACCTGGATCGCTCGGTAGACCATGGACGGACGATCTCCCAAGTCATCGACCGGGACGAGTACTACTTCGCGGAGATGTTCGCGCGGATGGAAACGGCGTTTTCGGTCATCGCCAGCTCCTCTGGAGCAACATGAGTGACAAACTCGGGAAGAGATACTCGATGATCGGAGTTGTCGTGCCTCGCGCCTTCTGGTGCGGTCGCACGAGACGAACGAGCTACTCGAGGGAGGGCTCGGCAGATGCCCTCTGAGCACCGCCACATCGGAAGGGAGACCCCCCGGCCCGACGCCGCGGACAAGGCGGCCGGCAGGGCCGTCTACATCCACGACATGGCGCGGCCGGGGATGCTGTGCGGCAAGATCAAGTTCTGCGGTCAGGCCCACGCCAAAATCAAACGCATCGACACCACGCGCGCCGAACGCCTGCCGGGGGTCAAGGCGGTTCTCACGGGCTACAACACGCCGGAGGTCCGCATAGGTTTCCTGCGGGATAACTTCGCCATCAAAAAGGGCAAGGTCAGAGCGCACCGCGACGAGATCGCCGCGGTCGCCGCCATCGACCCCGACATCGCGGCCGAGGCGGTGGAGTTGATTGACGTCGAGTACGAGCCGCTCACGGCGGTCTTCGACCCCGTGGAGGCATTGAAAGACGGTGCGCCGCTCGTCCACGAGACCGACCCCCGGGGAAGACCCGTCAGGAGCAACCTCCTGCCGCTCACGTACCGCCACGAGTCGGGCGACATCGCGGCCGGGCGTCACGCTTCAAAGCACATCGTCGAGGGGGAGTTCTCGACCCAACGCGTCCAGCAGTGCTGCATGGGCACCGCCGGCTGCATCGCCGAGTTCGACATGAACCACAACCTCACCATTTGGGCCAAGACGCAGATCCCTTTTTTGGCGCAGCGCGACTTCAACCAGGCGCTCGAGGCCATGGGCCTTACGGGGAAAAACAGCCGTGTGATCGTCCCGGCCATGGGCGGCGGGTTCGGGACGGGGCTCGACACCCACGCCTACGAGTACATCGCCATCCTGCTCGCGCATTTCACCGGCCGGCCGGTGAAGATCGTCTACACCCGCGACGAGGAATTCGCCAACCTCTCGCCGCGGCAGTCGTCGGGCGTGCGGATCGAGCAGGGGTGCGACGAGAACGGCAGGTTGACGTTCCGGCATGTCGAGGCGCTCCTCGACAACGGCGCGTACGCGTCGTGGGGCGCCACCTACCCGTCGGTCATGATGCTCCCCGCGACCTCGCTCTACCGCGTGCAAAACGTCTTTTTCGACGCGAAGCTCGCCTACACCAACAACACGTACTGCCAGGCGATGCGCGGTTACGGCAACCCCGAGATCACCTGGGCGATCGAGAGCAACCTCGACGAGCTGGCGGAGCGGGCCGGAATCGACCCGTTCGACCTCCGGATGCGCAACTGCAACGAGCCCGGCGAGACCACCCCGATGGGCCTCAAGGTCAGCACCTGCGGGTTGAAAGAATGCCTCGAGCAGACGGCCAAAATGCTCGACTGGAAATCGAAACGCGGGCGCGGGCAAAGGGCATTCCGCGGCGTGGGGATGGCATCGCTCTTTCACGTGGGCGGGTCGGGCCGGATTTACCGCTCCGATGCGAGCGGGATCATCTTAAAGCTCGACGACTTCGGGAACGCAAACGTGTACTACGGCGGCGTCGAGATGGGCCAGGGGCTGCACTCGGTGCTCACGCTCGCCGTCGCCGAATCGCTGGGCGTTTTGCCTGACCGCGTCTTCATAAACCAGACCGACACCGGCACCTGCCCGTGGGACGTCGGCACCCACGCGAGCCGCGGCGCGTTCATGGCGTGCAACGCGGCGATCCGCGCGTCGGCCAAGGCGCGGGGGCGGATCTTCGAGCTGGCGAAGACGATCTTTCCCGCCGAGGTCGCCAAGAACCCTGCCGGCCGGTCCCCAATGCGCCCTGGATCCGCGGCTCGCCAAGATCAAACGCCGCCAACCAACGAGACACCGGCGAAGCCTGCGCGAGATGCGGCTGAAGGGCGTGTCGGGGAGCGGCCGTTCGACGTCGCGGCGGCGGCGGCAACCGGGCTGTTCGATATCAGGGACGGGTTCGTGTTTCTCAAGGACGCCCCGGACGAGCCTTGGCTCAAGTTGGATCTCGGCCGCCTCCTCCGGGCGGCGCACTTCCGGTCGGGCGGCGAGATGCTCACCGTCGAGGAGTTCTACGACCCGCCAAACGAGCTTCCCGACTGGGAAAAGGGCAAAGGCAACATGTCGGCGACCTATGCCTACGGCACGCAGGGCGCCGAGGTCGAGGTCGACACCGAGACGGGCGAGGTGCGGATCATCCGGATGGTCGCGGTGCACGACGTCGGGAAGGTCTTGAACCCGCAGACGCTCAAAGGCCAGATGTACGGGGCGCTCTCGCAGGGCATAGGTTTCGCCCTCTGCGAAAACATCGAAAGCGAAAACGGCCGGATACTCAACCCGAACTTCCGCGACTACAAGGTCCCGACGGCGGTCGAGATGGACATTCCGATAGAACTCGCGTTTGTGGAGACCGACGACAAGTTCGGCCCGTTCGGCTCGAAGGGAGTGGGAGAACCGGGCCTGGTCCCGACCGCCCCCGCCATCGCCAACGCAATCTACGACGCGATCGGAGTGCGCATCCGCGACCTCCCGATGACCCCCGAAAAAGTACTCGCCGCGCTCAAGAACAAATCCTGACCCATCCCCGGGGACCGAATGCCCGCGCCGTCTTGGAGTGCGGCGGCTCGACGCCGCCTTGATTCCCCGCCGGCTTGACGGCGGGCGTCCGGGAACTCACCCCGCCCGCTTCGCCTGATGGTACCGATACAAGACAACGCACAGGACCAGCGCGAGGACCTCGATCCACAGAAACGCCGTCTGCGTCCAGATTCCCCGTTTGAAGAACAACGCATACGACGCGTACTGCCACGCCGCCATCGCGCCGAACGTCGCCGGCACCGCGATGCCGAGCCTGACACTCGACAAGAGCAGGCTCAGGGCGATTCCACCGAGGAGAATGAGCAGGACCTCCAACCCTTTCGCCATGTTCGGTCTTGTCATGTAGTACCCGTCGAGCATATTTTGTACGAGCGTGGCGTGCAACTCGACGCCGGGCAGGATCGGGTCTACTGGAGTGGCCTTGAAGTCCGCGATCCCGCTCGTGGTCGAGCCATACATCACAAACCTGCCCTTCAAGTCTTCGGGTTTGACGACGCCTTTGTGGACGTCAACCGCGCTCAACGTCCGAAAGGACTTTGCCGGTCCGTAGAACCTGATGAACGCCAAGGCGTAGTAGTCGCTGAGCGGAACATCGCGCGGTCCCAGCGACAACTCGATCATCTTGCCTTCGGAAGCCATCAACTCGTCGGTCCCGGCAATCAAGGACGCCGGCATCCCCATTCCAAGTCCGGCGACAGCCAGCGACAAGGAGGGGTACATATGACCACGAAGTTCCCAGACCAGCGGGTTGGAACGGATTATCCCGTCCTCGTCGACCGTGCCGCCGAAAGAGGCGTTCGTTCTGCAGGCACCCGCGATCGGCAGAATCGAGGTTTTCAATCCCGGCATCCGCATGAACAAACCCCGCCGCACGCCCGCCTTTTCCACGGAGCCGATGCTGCTCGGCAGGATGTTCTTTTCGTCTCCGAGGTAGTATTCGGGCTTGAGACCTGCCAGCTCGTCCGGACGAAAGATGAGATAGCCGCAGATCACGGGGGCCTTGCGGATGGAGTCCGCAAGCCTTTGGTCGTTGTCGCAGGCGGAATCCGGATTCGCGAGCGCCCTGCATTCCTTGTCGCCCGCGTCCTCCTCCGAAAACACGATATCCAGGCCGATGACACTGACGCCGGTGTCCCTCAAGCGGTCGATGATCTCCGCGTGTACCCGCCTCGGCCACGGCCACTGGCCGAACGCGGACATGCTCTTTTCGTCCGCGGCGACGATCACGACCTTGTCGCCGGGGTCGACCCTGCCCTGGATGCGGTAATAGGAGTCGTAGACCACCCATTCGAGACGGTCGAGCAGTCCCGGTCCCAACCCCATCCCGGAAAACAACTTCAACACGCTGAACGCGACGGCGATGGCAATACCGAGTTTGAACGGCGTGGGCCGGAAGAGCTTCATTCTGGGGTTCCCCTTTGCCGGTTCAATGATCGCACGGGCGAACGCCGACGCACGTGAGAGAGGTCACATCATGCGTTCCGTGAACGCGCCGTCTTGGAGTGCGGCAGCCAATGGCCTCGCACCTGAACGAAGTGAGTGGTGTTGACACGGCCTTGATTTCGGTGCGGCTCTTTTCGGCAGGGGTGGCATGGGTGTGATTTCAAGGAGTTGAGCATGCAGAAAATCTGGCAAGGGCACCCGCCCGGGGCACGTACGCTTTGCGGCAGACGATACGTACCGCCGGGAGGTGTAGGGATGAACCACGAAGTGGTGAACGTGAATAGCCGGGGGTGCAGCCCTGAACGTTATACACATCTACCCAACCGCAGCTGGCTGAAGATTTTTCTGGACACAGGGTCGTGACTGTGGCATACAGTCGTCCATGGACGACCGACTCGGGACCGTTCTCGACGTTCCCCGGACACTCCTTGGCAA
>JACRCP010000191.1 GCA_016218965.1 Deltaproteobacteria bacterium
CCGAGGCGTTCCGGCGCTTCGAGCCGCCGCCTGTCATCGAGATCGACAGGGTCAAGGTGCGCGCTGGGTACGAGGTCGTCGTCCTGTCGGCCAAACCGAACGCCGAATCGGTGCCGTTCACGTTCGACGGTCGGCCCTTCGAGCGCATCGGGAACACTACCCGCAAGATGTCACAGGCGCATTACGAGGCGCTGCTTCTGCACAGAACACACGAGACGCAGCGTTGGGAGAATCAACCGGCCAAAGACGTGACCGTTGCCGACATCGACCGTGACGAGGTCTATCGCATCGTTGAGATCGCGAGATCGGTGGGGCGGCTGATCGGTCCCGTGGGGCGGAGCCTTCCAGACGTGCTCGACCGGCTTGGAGTTCGCAGCCGCGGCAAGATTCTCCGCGCCGCCGTCGTCCTGTTCGGCAAGACTTTCATGCCGGACTATCCACAGTGCGAACTGCGGATGGCCCGTTTCAGGGGAACCGACAAGACCGAGTTTCTCGACCAGCGCCAGATTCGGGGACCGGCCTTCAAACTCCTGGAAGAAGCCGAGATGTTCTGCCAGCGGCACTTTCCGCTTCCGGCGAAAATCGTCCCTTATCAGTTGCGGCGCGTCGAGACACCACTCATCCCGCCGGACGCGATGCGGGAGATTTTGGTCAACGCCCTGATACACCGCGACTACTCCATTGAGGGCGGGGCGGTGTCTCTTGCCATCTTCGACGACCGTGTCGAGGTTTGGAGCGCGGGCCGGTTCCCCGAGGGTATCACGCCGCAATCTCTCAGCCGGACGCATTCGTCGGTCCTGCGTAACCCGAGAATCGCGGAGGTGTTCAATCGGGTGGGGCTTATCGAAAAATGGGGGCGGGGAACCAACCGTGTCATAGAGATGTGCCGGAGCGCGGGCATCCCCGAGCCGACATTCGAGGAGAACACCGGGTCGGCGGTCGTGACGTTCAGGGTGAAGGTCGGGTCCACCGCCCACGCTGCCCCGCAAGTCGGGACCAAGTCGGGACCAAGTCGGGACCAAGTCGGGACCAAGTCGGGCCTAAGTCGGGACCAAGTCACGATCCTTGAAAAGTGTCGCGAGGAAACGACCCTTGTCGGTCTGATGGATTCCCTGGGCCGGAAGAATCGAACCAAGTTCCGTGAACGGTTCATCCAGCCGCTGCTCGACTCGGGTCTGCTGGAAATGACAGTCCCCGACAGACCCAACAGCCGGTTGCAGAAGTACAGGCTGACGGAGAAGGGGAGGGAGCGGGTGGGACAGGCCGAGCAAGGGAGAAAGAGATGACTGAGCCTGTGTTGGCTCCACCGTCGGCCGAGGGCATCCGCGACGAGCTTGAAAAACTCGTCGTCAACGACCTCCTTGGTCCCGCTGGCGGGCCTGACGAAGAAGTGGACGAGCGTCGCGTCTCGGAGCGGTATCTCGTGGGGATGCTCGCGCCTAAGAATAAGGCGTTTGCGCTTGAAGAGGCCGACCGGCTGGAGGCCGAGCGGGGGACATCGACCGAGGACGGCACGCCCGACGTGACCGTGCCTTCCGCGATCTCGATGTTTCCCTCGTCCTTGGGTTTGAGCTTCTGCGTTCCCGAGAACACGCCAGCCGTCAAGGTCACGGCTCGGTGGGGTTGGTACCGAAAACTCCCCACGGGAACAACCGTGGACGACAAGGGCGAGCCGACCTTGCCCGACGAGGACGAGGGTGACGGGAAGGTGGTCTGGAAGCGCACACCTGTCGAAGGCTCGAAGGTGCTCGCGCTTGGGGAAGGTCCTGTCGAACCGTGGGTCGTGAGCGCCGCGCAGCCCGAGGTCGTGGTGCGCGGGTTGGTTCGGAAGGTCGAGGGCGACCTAATCGTCAGCCTGTTTCTTGTGAACGGCCAAACAGAGCCGAGTAGGCTCAAAGACGTTGCCTGGCTGTTCCAGCCCGAGCTGGTCGTCGAGGGGCCGCACGGAGGGGCCGTCTTTTGCAGGCGCACGCGCGTGTCCGAGCGCGACCGGCGTGCCGAACCCGAGGACGCCCGCATGGAGATGGCCTATCGGGACTTCGTCGAGTTCGCGGTCGGGCACGGTGTCGGCGTCCACTGGGAGACAGCGCCGGACGACCCGACACGAGCGACGCGAATTGAAACGCGCGTCGTGCCGCGTCACGAAGTCAAACAGCAAGAGTCGCCTACCGAAAAAGACGTGCCCGAGCTTGAGGGCCTTGAACTCGACATGAAGGCCCTTGCCGAGGGGTCGAGGGAGAGGCTCGTGGCGACGCTCAAGGTCCTGCCCGACGCCTACGAGAAGTGGATTGAGAACCAGAAGACGCGCCTTAATGCCCCTGACCTCCAAGACTTTCGTCAGGAAGCCGACGAGACGGTGCGCGCATGGGAGCGGGCGCTCGGCCGCATCCGCGAGGGGATTGCGCTCATCGAGACAAACGAAAACGCCGCCGCCGCGTTCCAGTTTGCCAACGCCGCCATGTGGCGGCAGCGCCTTCGGACGATGATTGTGGACCGGCGGCGGAGGAACCCGCAGGAATCAGTCACCGACCTCGAAACCGAACTCGACCTCCCGAAGAACCATTCGTGGCGCGTCTTTCAGTTGGGGTTCATCCTCCAGAACCTCGCGGGCATCACCGGTCTGGACCACGCAGACCGCTCGACCAACGCGCAGGCCACCGCCGACCTGCTCTGGTACCCGACCGGCGGCGGCAAGACCGAGGCGTACCTTGGACTCACGGCCTACACGTTGGGCCTGCGCCGCCTTCAGGGCGTCGTGGCGGGGCGCTCGGGCGAGCAGGGCGTCGCGGTGCTCATGCGCTACACGCTGCGACTTTTGACGCTTCAGCAGTTCCAGCGCGCGAGCGCCCTCATCTGCGCGTGCGAGGTCATCCGGCGCGGCGACCCAAAGAAGTGGGGCAAAGAGCCGTTCAGAATCGGTCTTTGGGTCGGGATGAAGACGACGCCCAACACTTCTGAACAGTCCGACGAGTGGCTCAAGCAGAACAGAAACACGAGGGCGGTCTACTACGGCGGCGTCGGGGGCAGCGGCTCCCCCGCGCAGCTCACGAACTGCCCATGGTGCGGCGAGCCAATCCGGCCAGAGCAGAACATCGTTGTCGAGACCTACGAGCGCGGCGCGTGCAGGACGTTCACGTATTGTGGAGACACACTCGGCCGCTGTGCGTTCACGGCGCGGAACTCGCCCAACGAGGGCGTGCCGGTGATTGTCGTCGATGAGGAAATCTACCGCCGCCTTCCCGCGTTGGTCATCGCCACGGTGGACAAGTTCGCGCAGCTTCCATGGAACGGCAAGACTGGGATGCTGTTCGGGCAGGTGGATGGCTACTGCCCGCGTCATGGTTTCCGCTCCCCCGAAATCGAGGACGACGACAGCCATCAAAAAAAGGGCGCGTTTCCGGCGGTCAACTCGGAGCCGGTCGGACCGCTTCGGCCGCCAGACCTAATCATCCAAGACGAGCTGCACCTCATCAGCGGCCCGCTCGGGACCCTGACGGGCCTCTACGAGACCGTGGTGGACCGGCTGTGCTCGTGGGAGGTCGATGGCAGGCTCGTTCGCCCGAAGGTCATCGCCTCGACGGCGACGATTCGGCGTGCGAGCGACCAGGTTGCAGGGCTTTTCCTGCGCAAGGTCGAGGTCTTCCCGCCTTCGGGCCTCGACCCCAAGGACAACTTCTTCTCCGTCCAGCGTGACACGTCGGTGCTCTACGGCAGGAGGTACATCGGCATCTGCGCCACGGGGCGAAGGCTCAAGGCCGCCCTGATTCGCGTCTACACCGCGTTCCTCTCTGCTGGGCAGGCCCTCTACGAGCGGAACAGTGCCGAGGCAGACCCGTGGATGACCGCCGTCGGATACTTTAACTCCATCCGCGAGCTTGCCGGTATGCGCAGGCTCGTGGACGACGACGTGCGCGCCCGCCTGCGCGACACAGACAAGCGCGGGCTTGCCAAGCGGCGTGCGCCCGTCCTTGAGGAACTGACCTCGCGCAAGAGTTCGACTGAAATACCGAGCCTCCTCGACCGGATGGAGGTGTCGTTCAACGCCGACAACTACCCCAAGGCGAAAGAGGACGGGACTGGGAAGAAGGTCGTCAACCCGCTTGATGTTCTGCTCGCGACCAACATGATTTCGGTCGGGGTGGACGTGAAGCGCCTCGGACTCATGATTGTCGCGGGTCAGCCCAAGACGACCGCCGAGTACATTCAAGCCACGTCGCGGGTCGGCCGGAGCAAGGCGGGCCTCGTGTGCACCGTGTACAACTGGGCGCGGCCGAGAGACTTGTCGCACTTCGAGTCATTCGAGCACTACCACGCCACGTTCTACCGGCACGTCGAGGCGCTCTCGGTGACGCCGTTCGCCGCCCGCGCCCTGGACCGCGGCCTGAGCGCGCTTTTGGTGGCTCTCGTCAGGCAACTGGGCCAGAAATTCAACGCCAACCCGAGGGCGCAGGACCTCGACAGAAACCATCCTTTTGTCCGCGAGGCAGTGGAGAGCATCTACCGGCGGGTCGAAGGGGTCGTGCAGGTCAAGGCCGTGGCCGATGACATCAGGGCGCGGCTCGAAAACCGCCTCGACGAATGGCTGGCAGAGGCCGCGGCGGTGAGAGGGTCTCTTCTGGGGTACAGGATGACCAGAGACGGCTCGACACGGGAACTTCTCAAGAAGGCCGGAGTCGGCGATTGGGAGTTGTTCACGTGCCTAAACTCTTTGCGCGACGTTGAACCCACAGTGAACCTCATCGTGAACGACACTGGGATGCGCGACGACCCTGCACCGACCGCGCCGAGGGGGGTGTAGGATGTTCAAGAAACCCACGCCCGTCGGCGAACTGCGGCCGTCGCAGTTACTCTACACGTATGGAATCGGCGCAATCGTGGATTTGCCGAACATCTCGGCCATAGTCTTGGGCCTTGAGGACTGGGACCCGATGCGCTGCACGACGGTCGTCGAGGACCGGCTTTTGAGCGCCGTGCGCACGCAACTGGGCGGGCAGGTCAAGCGCATGGTCTCGCCGCCGGTCACCGAGGATGAAGGTGTCGCGCGGGTGTTCGGCGCGAGTGAGGCGAGCACGGTCGGCGTGCCCGTGGCCACGTTCCCGCGCTACCTCCGCTGTCCGTTTTGCAACTACCTCGGGCCGATAACCAGTGGCGTCTTCGAGCCGAAGATTGACCAGTACCGCCGAGAACGGACTCGGTTCGTACACAAGAACTGCCTAAAGGGCGGCAGGCCGCCCACGGCACTTCCCGCCCGTTTTCTGGTGGCCTGCGAGAATGGGCACCTCGATGATTTCCCGTGGCACCGTTTCGTTCACAAGGGAGAAAGCCCGTGCCGAAGCATTCTTGAACTGCGGGAGGTCGGGGCGTCCGGTGAGGCCATTGATGTGCAGGTCAGGTGCCGAGTGTGCGACAAGTCCCGGCGAATGGGCGAGGCGTTCGGCGAGGCTGGCAAGACGGCGTTGCCGCCGTGCAGGGGCCGAAGGCCGCACCTTCGAGATTTCGAGGACCGGCCCTGCGACGCGCAGCAGCGGGCAATCCTGCTTGGTGCCTCGAACTCGTGGTTCCCAGTGACGCTCTCGGCTTTGGCGTTGCCGGTCGGGGCGAACAAGCTCGAAAAGCTGGTGGACGACAACTGGACGCTCCTCGCGGGGGTCAAGAATGTCGCGGTGCTGGAGTACCTTCGCGGTGAAGGTAAACTCGTGACGCTCAGGGAATTCTCCGATTCCGACGTATGGCGGGCAATCGAGGAGCGCAGAAGCGGCGGTGCGAGCACCGTGGACCTCACCGACCTCAAGACCCCCGAGTGGACGCTTCTCACCGAGCGCGGTCGGGATGCCGAGAGAAGGGACTTCAAGGTCACCGAGGTGGCTTCCCCGCCGGATTTCGCGGCCTGCATCGACAGGGTCCTGCTGGTCGAGCGTTTGCGTGAAGTGACGGCGTTGGTCGGATTCACGCGGATCGTCTCGTCCGGCGATGCACCGATCTCGGATGAAAGCTCCAAGGCACGCCGAGCGAGGCTCACACGCAACCCGCCCGAGGCGGTTCCTGCGACGGAGGTGCGCGGGGAGGGCAGCTTCATCACATTCAAGGAGGGCAGGATCGCGGCGTGGCTGGAGAGGGCCAAGGGGCGGGAGACCGTGCTCGCGGAAGCGCACCGGCTGTGGCGAGTGAGGCGCAACCTGACGCCGCCGGAGGCAAACTTCCCACGGTTGCGATACGTCCTCATCCACACCTTCGCCCACGCGCTGATGCGGCAGTTGGCGCTTGAGTGTGGCTACACGGCGGCAAGTCTCAAGGAGCGCATCTACGCCCGCGAGAAGGACGAGGATGGGCCTTCGATGGCCGGACTTCTCATCTACACCGCCGCGCCCGACAGCGAGGGGACACTGGGCGGCCTTGTGAGCCTCGGGCAACCCGAGCGGCTCGGCCGTCACATTCGGAACGCCTTGGAGGCCATGCGGCTTTGTGCATCTGACCCGTTGTGCGCCGAGCACCAGCCATTCGCCGAGGAGCCGACGCTCCATGGCGCGGCCTGTCACGCCTGCCTGTTTGCGCCTGAGACCTCGTGCGAGCGGGGAAACCGGTACTTGGACAGGACTTTGCTGGTGAGGACCGTGCTGCCGGAGTCGTGGGCGTACTTTGAGGAGCGTTCGTGATGGGAGGCGAGGGCAAGAAGGTGTTGGTTGAGGGCATCGCGCATCTGGGCCGCGAGTTGCCTTGCAAGAGCCTCGACTATTTGTGCGATGCTCTCGGGGCAATGCAGGCTGGCGCGGTCCGGCGCACGGCGGCGAGCACGCTCACTTCGCCCGATGCCCGCGAACTTGTCGAGCGGTTTTTCGACACGTGGGAGCGCGAGTCGCCCGACACGACCCCCGCCGAGGTCGCGCTGGCCCTGCGGGCGGCCGGTGAGGTGGACGATTGCCAACGGAAGCGGCAGAGCATCGAAGTCGTCTGGACCGGCCCCGCGCCGCAGGGCACGACGCTTCGGCGGACCGACCAGGTTCTTCTCGACCTCATCAAGAATGTGAAGGAGTCCATCACGCTCGTGACGTTCGCCGCCTACGAGGTCCCCGAGCTGCGCGACGCCTTGGTCGAGGCCGTCCGGCGCGGCGTGAAAGTGACGCTAATCCTGGAATCCGAAAGGGAAAGCGGCGGCAAGGTCACGTTCGACCCCCTGACGGCGCTGGGCACGGAACTCGCGGAGAAGGCCGCCGTGTACGTCTGGCCGCTCGACAAGCGCGAGCGCGACCACCACGGCCATTCCGGCGCGCTGCACGCCAAGTGCGCCATAGCCGACCGCGAGAAGGTCCTCGTGAGCAGCGCCAACATCACCGGCCACGCCCTGCACCTGAACATGGAACTCGGCCTGCTGATCCGTGGGGGCGACGTGCCGGAGAAGGTGGCTGGGCATTGGGAGGGGTTGATCGCGGGTGGGACGTTGACTCGGACATAGCCAACACGGGGAGGTGACAATGAACATCGCGTCGAGTAGGAAAGGCTTTCACGCACGGGGCGATTGAATGAGGGGGAAATCCATCTTTACCGGCCTTCTGTCGTTGGGGCCGGAGGACTACCTGACTGAGATATTTGTCAGGACGCTCAAGCGCGACCCCAAGCTCCGTCGGGCTTTTGTCGAGTACCTCGTCCGCGAGCACAAGGAAATCGAGGGTGTCTCGGAAATCGAGTCCATCGAGAGCCAACCCAGTTATGGCGGCGACTGCCCCGATGTCGAGATTCGCGCGCTCGACGGACGCGAACGCAGAATCGAAATCTTCATTGAGAGCAAGGTCGATTCTCGCGAACATGACAAACAGCTTCCGCGCTATGCCTCTTTGCTCGACACCAGTGTTCGAGAGGGCAAGGTGGATGTCGGTCTTTTGGTGTACTTGACCCGCGACTACGACCCAAAAAACGAGGACGATATCCTGCCAACCGGCAACCACGTCCAAGTCGAATTCGGACAGAAAAGGTGGTCGGACGTTCACAAATGGCTCATCGCATCGTTGCCCACGCTCGATGCGGCCGAGCGTGCTTGGCCAAAGGAACTCGCAACCTATTTGGAGGACAACGCCATGGATGCTCCGACAAGGTTCACGCCTGACAATCTTGAAGGTCTCTCTAAGTTGCCGGATACCATTCGCGTTTTGGAGGCGTGCCTTGACGGAGAGCCGAGCGACAAACTGCGGTCGCTGGGGAATGGGGTAAGGAATGAAGGCACGTGTTCGAGCAATCTATTGAACGGGCAGGTGTTCTGTTATTGGTCGGGTTGCGACAGGGCCGATTTCTGGGTTGAGATTGGGTTCCATTTCCGCGACGAGTATCCGGATGTCTACGTATGGATTGGCGCGCTACCGAAACATCCTTTGCAAGAAAAGATAGTTCAGGCGACCAGAGAGCACGTCGCTCTGAATGTGGGCAGATGGGAAGCGGACCTAAGAGGAGAAGCAAAGGGTATGTGGGCCAAACGGTCGTTGCTCTCCTTCATCAACGAAGGCGACCAACTGGACGACCTGCGCCGCTGGGTCATTGATCGTTTGGAGGACTTGGATGCTTTCAAAGCGAACCATCCAGAGTTGCCGTGGAGGAAGCAGTGATGAGATGCGGTTCCAATTCAGCGCACCTTCCAGCCTGCAACCACCCATACGATACTGCCGACCCTCAGTCTGCCGCTCGAATCTCATTCGCGGTGATCTCCGGAGGGCCATCGAGGCTCGGGGCCGCGTGCCCTTCCCTCTCAA
>JACRCP010000012.1 GCA_016218965.1 Deltaproteobacteria bacterium
AGTGAACCTTCTCCGCGATGCGACAGGAGTCAGCGGCCGACACGTAGTCGTGCTCGTGATCTACCCGCGTGTTGCATTCACCGGCAAGGTGGTCGCGCACATAGGGGGCCGCCATGACGTGAACCACTTCCCGTTCTTCCCTGCCTCCCCCTCGGGCACTCCCGGGTATCCGGAGGGACCCGTCCTCGACCGTGCGGTTATGGACCTCGGTCTCGCCGCGGCGGTCATCGGGGACCGCGGCGCAAAGGCACCCTCGCGAAATGCGCCGGACGCCAACCCGACGATGTATCCCCCGGTGCCTCCTGAAAAGAGGGCGTGTATAGACGACCAGGACACGGGCTGCGTGAAGGAGGTCACGGACCCGGTGGACGGGAAGCCGGTTGCCATCCGCAACAAAGGTAATTCAGGATTCATCTACTTCAAACCGGCCAGAAATATCCCTCCGGCAACAAACACGGACGAAGAGAATGTGACCGCCCTCGGTCAGGCCCTCCCGTATTTCGACGCGGGGCTCAACTGTTATATCGGGGGCAACGATTTCTTAGACTCGGCGACCGGCGTCAACTTCCTAATAGACTTTCCCGACAGCTCGACGCCGAAACTGGGGAAGTTCGATAGTGTGTCGTTTTTCGGCAACAGTTTCGGCGGCGTCATGGCGCTGGTCGTCACCCGAGGCGCGGCGGCTGACGTCGTTGTCGGCGGCGTCGGCGGCGCTGACGGGCTCGCCATGTTCAACACGGTGGCCGGGTTTGACGACCCAGACAGGCTCAACGCCGCGTTCTCACCGTACCTGCAGCATCACGAGCCGCCGCAGGGTGACTCGGCGGGTCGCAACCAGGTGGAGTTTCGCCGCCACCGTCCCGAGAGCGAGGGAGGGGGTCTCTTCGAAGGCAATGCACTCCTCAACCCGTGCGCCAACGGGCACGCGAGGCCGCCCCTGGCGCACAAGCTGTATTTCACCGAGAGCATCGCAGACCCTCATACGATGGGGCAGATGTCGCGATACTTCAAGTACTGGCAGAATCCCGCCCACTGGCCGGGAGGGGCGAAGCCGACGGACTTCGACATGCAGCTAATCGACTACACGGAGCTCGATTCCACCATCTCGATGGGCGGCATCGGCAACGGCCTCCTGGACAAGACGGGCCAGCCGGCCATTGATATTCTCGATTTTCACGGCAACACCCTGCGCTCAGAGCTTCTTCCCACGTTTTCGCCGAACTGGATGGTCGGGTATTGCTATCTCGGCATCACGGCGTGGCCGAACCAGAAAGCCGGCCCCGACTATGGAAAGCCGGTGCCGAACCCGTTCTGCCCGGATGGCAACTTCGATCCGCTCAACGACATCGGCCCCGATTTTGCAAAAGACAGCTTCACCAAGAACTGGCCGCTTACGAGCTGGGGGCCGGAATTGGCGGGGAAGGAGGACATCGGGGATGTCCGGCGCGGGAAACCCGTGGTGACAGTGCTCGATGGGAACACCGGAGCAGCGGTAACTGGTGCAACCGTCACCGTGCATGACTATCACGGATGGATGGACATGGCGCCCCAGCCGGGGGAGGAAGGCGCACTGGCCGGCGTCACGGACGCCTCGGGCCGGGTCTCATTTGACGGGAAGTCGGGGACCGGACACGCGCCGCAACCGCCGGCCGGACCACGTCTCATCACCATCCAGGCTGTAGGCTACCCTGACCACACCTATCCGGTCTGGGTCGCCGAAAAGGGCGAGTTTAGCGCGACCGATCCAAGGCCGGCCACAGGCAAACCTGATTTCGTCGGAGCCCCCGCGGGATTTCTGGAGGAATGCGCCGATGCGCTCAACGGTATCAATTACACCTCCGGCGACGACCTTGTTTGCGAGCCGCTGCCCTCGGACCCGCTGAACAGGTACAACGACGGCGTGCTGACCATTTTCCACGATTAGGGCGAAAGTCCACGACAAACGAATGGAGAAAACAATGAGAAAGGTCATCAACCAAGGGATCATGATACTCCTGCTTGTCGCGCTCCTCGCGGCGTCCGGCTGTTCGGGTGCCACCGAGGAGGCGGCGCACGACGGGGGAACGGAGACCGAAGACGGCTCCGTCGCCGCGGACACTGGTGACGGCGGGACGGACGGCGGAATCGCGGATGGCGGCACGCAGGACGGCGGGACCGTGCACGTCGACGCGGGCCCCGACACCGGCGTCACCGACGCGGGGATACCTTACTACTTTGTAGCCATTCACAACGAGCCGTACCACAGCTCGGCCAACGCCGCACAGCTCAGGGCGCAGTCGTACACCATTCTCCGGTCGTACGTCGCCAAGGCAACCGGGTACGGCATCCGGCTCACCATCATGTTCTCCGCCCAGCTCGCTGACTACATCGCGGCGGACCCGGCGCGCAAGGCCGAGGCGGCGGCGTGGAAGACGGGGGGGCACGAGTTCGCCATCCACCACCACAGCGTCTACCACGGCGCGTGGGACGGCTACTCGTGGTATCCGCAGGCCGACGCCGCCTACATCCGCTCGTGCCAGGGGAAGTCGGGCGAGCAGTACCTCGGCACGCTCGACGACTTCATGGCCAAGGTCGACCAGCTCGGCACGGGGATCAAGGCCGGCTGCGCCAGCGACGAGGACGACCACAAGGAGCTCCCCGACGCCATCATACACGACACCTGCCCGGGGTTCTCCAACCGCGGGCCGGTTGGCACGCGGGAGTTGAACGACGGGTCGCCGGAGAGGGGCCGGCTGGAGTACTCGCTCAAGGGCACCGTCAGGGAGATCGAGCGGCACTGGCTCGGCCACTTCATCGGGTTCGTGGACATTCCGGGAGCCGAGGCTGAGTTCAACGACATGCCGCCTTCTCAGGTCTACGGCACCATCTTTCACAGCAGCACCAACGACGAGGCGGCCTTCAACACGTACGTTGAATTCCTGCACGCAAAGGACCCGGCCGGTTCTGGAAGCAGGACGGTCTCGCAGGTGATCGAGGAGAAGCTCATCCCGGAGCAGACGCTCCCGCAGAACCTCGTCGACGAGGTGAACAACGCGTGCGTGGTCGCGCAGGACGGCGGGACGCCTGACGCCGGAGGGGGCGCTGACGGCGGCGCGGCGGACGCCGGGACTCCCGACGCCGGCGTGCCCGACGCGGGTACGACCTGGGCAAAGGCAATCGGCGGAAGCGACACCAGCAAACAGAATTACGCCCCGTCGGTCATCGTCACATCCGGGGGATTTGTGGAAGTCGGGTACTCCAACGCCTTCAGCGCCGGGATCGACCTCGACTTCCTCGTGGTCGCGCTGGACCTCGGAGGCAACCACCTCTGGAGCAGGGTGATCGGCAGCACGCACGAGGATGCGCCCTACACCATCCGCCAGACCGCCGACAGCGGGTACGTCATCGCCGGCTACACCGCGACGAGCAAGGACGTCTCGGACTTCCTCATCGTGAAGCTCGCCGCCGACGGCTCCCTCGAATGGAGCAGGACCTTCGACTTCGCCGGTACGGGCGACATCGCCTATGCCGTACGCCAGACCGCCGACGGCGGATACCTCGTCGCCGGATCGACCAACATCGGCGGCTCGGGGGAAATGAAGGCGCTGATTCTCAAGCTGACGGCCACCGGCGCGGTGAGCTGGGCGAAGACCGTCGACGGCGGCGGCTGCACCGGGCTCGAGCTGACCGCCGACGACGGGTTCGTCACGGCGGGCGTGACGAGAAAATACGGCACGTCGGCCGATATGTTCGTGGTGAAATACGGCGCCGACGGCGTGGTGCAGTGGGCGGAGACCGTCGGCGGACCCCAGCTCGAGTCGAGCAACTGGGACGGCATCCGCCAGACCGCCGATGGCGGGTACATCGCTGCGGGAAAGACCCGCTCGTTCAGCGTCGGGGGTGACGACGACGACCTCTTCCTCGTAAAACTGAAGCCTGACGGCACGCTCGACTGGTGCCGCGCCACCGGCGGCGCGGGCGACGACGCGGCCTGGACGATCTCCCAGACGAAGGACGGCGGGTTCGTCGCGGGGGGAAAGATGCAGGATCCGAATAACCCCACGCCGGGTGCGGCCGACATCCTGCTGGTGCGGATGGACGCCGCCGCGAACCTGCTCTGGGCCGTGACGCTGGGCGACGACACCTTCCAGGAGATCGAGGAGGTCAAGGAGATCGACGACGGGTACGTCATCGCCGGCGTGACCAACTCCACGGTCGGGGGCCAGGGGGACTTCCTCATGGCGAAACTGGGCCCGGACGGCACCATCGCGGGGTCGGTCTTCTCGAAGCCGCACACCCCCGCGTTCGTATCGTGCGCGCCGGTCCTGACGCCCGTGTCCCCCGTGACCACCGCCGTTGACGCGCAGATCACCGCCGCCGACTTCGCCGTCACGGTGAAGGCTCCCGCGTTGCGGATAGACGATCTTTGAGGGAGATGAAGATGATGGCAAGGTTGTTCGAATGTGAGGGGGTTACCGAGATGGAACTTTGCGTAAGGACTGTCCGCTTGCTTGGGGTTTTGGTCCTTCTTGGCGCAGCGTTTCTCGTTTCGGCCTGCGATAACGGGGTCGGGACAACGGAGACGGCAGGGGACGCCGAGGCGGTTGACGTCGCGGATCGGGACGCGGGAGGTTCGGCGGACGACGACGACGACGACGATGTTGGACAGGACGACGCCGGTGCGGAGACCGACGCGGGAATCCCCGACGCGGATGCGGGCGGTGCCGACGCCGGCCCGTGCACCTGGACGCCCCATCCGTCCAATCCCATCATCGAAGCCCACTGGACCACACCGGGCGACCTGTTGATCAACGACCCCTGTGTGCTGCGCGAAAGCAACCACTACCGCATGTGGTATTCGCTGGGGCCGGGGCTGGGTATCAACCACGTGAAGATCTACGACGGCACGTCCCCGGACGGCATCCAGTGGACGCTAAATCCCACAGTCCTCATCTCGCCCAACAGCGACGTCACCGTCTCAGGTATCTCCACGCCGGTGGTATCCGGCGTGTACGGTCTCAACGGCGAAATGGACACGGACTTCGTCAACGGAAACCCCGCCTACACACGGGAGGGCGGCGGATGGTTCCTCTGGTTTGACTCAGGGCAGGGCAACTACCGCCTGTCCGACGCGTTGGGTGGCGACGGAAGCGCCTCCTGGCTGGGAACGGGCGGGACCATTGTGGATGGGACCTTTTCACCCCACACCGGGGCCGCCACGGGAACCCTCTCCATCACCAGCGCGTGGGACAGCAAAATCACCGAAACGCCAAACGTCATCCTGGTGGATGAAATCTACCACCTGTACTATTCTGGCGCCAAGGTTGGCGATGGGCCCGGCAGGTACCAGACTGGCCACGCCACCAGCCCGGACGGCGTGACGTGGACGAAAGATCCCGCCAACCCAGTGCTCATGTACCTTGAGGACCCGCTGCAGTGGGGGTTCTACACCGTGGGGGAACCCGGTGTGGTGTACAACAACCGGACGGCGTTGTTCCAACTCTACTACACCACCGTCCGCTACCGTGGACCCGACTATGAGGGGACGGATTTTGCAGCTCAAGGGGGAATTGCCCTGGCAACGTCAACCAACGGCTCCAATTTCATTTTGCAAGGCGCGGTGCTGACCCAGTCCGCGTCCTATCCGGTGGAAGACCTGGTGATGGGCTACTCCACGCCCTTCTCCATGATCGATTCCACCGGCCTCTTCCACCTCTTCTACGACGTGGCGTTCTACCCAACGCCCGGGGCATGGAAGCAGCTGGCGCTGGCCCACGCCGTTTCCACGGATGGTTACGCCTTCACCGAGATTGAGGCCGACATCTTCACCGCCGGCAGCGGCTGGCTTGAAGAGGAGGTTCGCGCCCCGGCGGTGGTGGAGGAGAACGGCATCTTCAAGATGTGGTTCGCCGGAAACAACTCGCTGTTCTTCCAACCCGGCTTTGTCTGGGGACTGGGGTACGCGGTGAGCAACCGCGTGTGTCGATAGTTCTACCGGGACAGATCCCGAATCGAGCATGAGGAGGTGAATGTGATGAAGGCAATGCTGAGTCGGCCGCCATGGTGGGGTGTTCGAGGTGGAATTCCACTCGTGCTGATGGTCTTGATGGCCATTGCACTCATGATTTCAGGGTGCGACTGCGGGGGCGAGACCGTCGAATCGGGTGACGCCGATGCGGGCGGCGATGCCGGTCTTGATGCCTCCAAGCCGCGAGATGCGGGACACGGGGACGCCAGCGGGGAAGACGTCGGCACACTTGACGTGGGCGTGGATGCCGGAAGTCCCGATGCAGCGCAGGACGCGGGAATTTCCGACGCCGGCGGGGACGACAGTGGCGTGGCCGATGCCGGTGGGGACGGCGGATTTGCCGCACCCAACATCGTATTCGTCCTCGCCGACGACCAGCGCGCCGACAGCGCCCGGTGCATGCCGAAACTCAAGGACCTCATCGGATCCAAGGGCGTGACGTTCGATAGAAACTACGCGACCACGCCGCTGTGCTGTCCCGGGCGGTCCAGCATACTCACCGGCAGATTTGCCCACAACCACGGCGTCCTGCAGAACGGCGACACCGAGGAGGGGGAGACCACCAAGACCCCCGGCGCGGAGGACTTCAAGAAGAACGGGAACGAGGAGCTGATCTTCGCCAAGTGGCTCAGGAACGCGGGGTACCGCACCGGGTTCTTTGGCAAATACCTCAACGGGTACGACAGCCAGCTCGCCATGTACCCGCGGCCCGACGGCAAGCCGAACGGCTATATCCCGCCCCACTGGGACGAGTGGCACGTGTTCCCCCAGGCCGATTTCTACTACTTCAACCTCATCCGGCGCGGCGCCCACGTCGCAGGTCCCAGGCGTGCCTGCTACCTTCCCTCATGGGGCGACGCGCAGAAGGACATCGACAAATGCACCAAGGACTCCGACGACGTCATCGACGACGGCAACGAGAACTACTCGACCGACGTCATTCGCGACATGGCGGTCGAGTTCATCCATGACGCCGCTGCCGACAGGGTGCCGTTCTTCCTCTACTTTGCCCCCAAGGCGCCGCATGCGCCGCACCTTAGCCCGGACCGGTACCAGCTGACAAAGGACAAGGTCGAGTTCACCGCCGATGCGATGGCGCGCCTTGCGGACTGCGACCTTTACGACTGGCCCGGCCGCCCCGCAAGCTTCATGGAGGCCGACGTCTCCGACAAGCCCGAGTGGGTCCAGAGGCTCGTGGGGAAGGTCACAGCTCAGGAGCTGGACGACAAGCGGCGCCTCCAGCTCGCCTCGGTGCTGGCCAACGAGGACGCCCTCGAGGCGATCGTCGGGGCGCTCGAGGCGACGGGGCTCCAGGGCAACACCGTGCTCATCTACACGGCCGACAACGGCTACGCCTGGGGCGAGCACTGGTACCACAAGAAGAACTGCGCCTATGAGGAAGTCGCCCTGGTACCGCTGTACGTCCTTGACCCGCGTCACCCGCAGAACGGCGGGCGGGTCGACGTCATGACCCTCAATGTCGACCTCGCCCCCACCTTCGCCGACCTTGCGGGGGTGCCGATCCCGCCCGAGGCGAAGGTCAATGGCCTGAGCCTCAAGGGGCTCATCCAGGGGACCACCGGCGCCCTCCCGCGCGACCGGGTCATCATCGAATGCTGGGGCGGCGGCGCCAATAGGCCCGACACGCATGCCGCGGCGCGCTCCGCCCGCTGGAAGTACGTCGAGCACTATGACGACGACGCCAGGACCATCCTCCACATTCGGGCCGACAAGCGCGAGGAGATCGAATTCTACGACCTGCAGAAGGATTCATACGAGCTCGACAACCTCGCGTGGCTCACGCCGCAGGAACTCCAGGCGAAAGGCTACGCCGCAGGGGAGGTCGAGACCGCCATGGACGAGATGCAGGCCGCGTTGTTGCAGATGGAGGTGGAGTAGTGGGAGTGTCTATAAGGATAGTTGCAACATTCCTCTTGGTTGCAGGTGTTTCATGGTTTGCATACGGTTGTGGGTGCGACTCCGACGAATCGGTTTTCTCCGGTGATACCAGGCCCGTTGAGGATGGTGGCGCATCCCCGGATACAGTGGGGGCAGATGCAGGGATTCTCGACGTGGGTGGGGATACGCAGTCGTTCGATGCAGGACCGGGTGATACGGAACTGGGAGACGCGGTCGGAGACACCGGCGATCAGGGCGACGGCGGCGGAGATGCCGGTGAGGACGCCGCAGACGCCGGTCCCGTTACGCCCCCTTCATCCGGCGTCGTGGAGATCGATGCGTGCTCGGGAGTCGACGATATCCCGCAGAAGTGCTCCTGGCGCTACCTGTTCGACGAGTCGAAGTGCAGCGCGGCAAGCCGGTGCGACAAGCTCGTTTTGTTCTGGGCCGGCGGCGAACAGGCGTGCGGCAGCTACGACAAGATCATGCGGGCGTTCGCCGACGCCGGCTATTTTGCGACGTGCGTGCAGCTGTTCGAAGACTCCGACGGCGCCGGCATGGAGCCGTACAACAAGGAATCACAACGCGTGGATCTTACTGTCAAACGCGTGGTGTCGTCTCCGATTACTGCAGCCGTCTGGAGCGGCAAGGACCTGCTGCTTGGCGAGGGAAACAACGGGGGGCCGTGCATTCTGCCCGTGCCCCACGCACGGGTTGTCGGGCGCTACTATCCGACCCTGCCCGCGCAACACTCCTGCACGAACGAAAAGTGCGCCTGCGACCTTGACCACCACTCCCCCGAGATGGACGAGGACTCTATCACGGGCATGCCCGCGTCGAGCTTCGCCGTGAGGAAGTGGAAGCTCATCGAGTGCGGTAGCGCCCTGGCACCGTGCTCTGGCGACATCATGCCGAAGGGGCCTATCGAGAAGCTGTGCGCCACCATAAACGCCTCGCCCGACCATAACTGCTTGCTCGAAGCGATGCCGAACGACTCGCACAGTACGTGCGCGGCCGCGGGGATCGACAAGTGCGTAGGCTGGTTCGACGCACTCGGAGACACCAGACCCTGACGGAGCGGTACACACGGAGGATAGAGACATGAAGGCGATGAAGACAAGGGTGAACATCAGCGGCTTGGTGCGCGGGACCAGCGTGCAAGGCTCGAATCGGGAAATCGTGCAGCGGAGTGGCCGTCGGCCGGGGTTTGAGGGCAGTCGAATGGAGCGTCGGACTTGACCAATTGTTTTTTAGGGACCGAGCGTGTGTCAGACAATTTTCAAGGAGCATTGTACGTCATGAACGCCATTCTCGCCCGACCGTCAAATACCCAGGCTTGGCTGACCGCCATGAGGCTCCCGTTCACCAGCGTCGCCGTCTTGCCTTTTGCCGTGGGCGTCTACATGGCCTATGCGCAGGGAGTCCCGGTCTGCTGGCCGGCTGCAGTTGCGGGAATCGTGGCCGTGTTTCTGATCTGCATCGGCTGCTACCTGCTGGGCGAGGTGTTCGATCAGGCAGAGGACAAGAAGACCGTGGAGGTCGGCAGGACAAAGTTCTCGGGGGGCACGCTGCTTGTGGCCGACGGCACGCTGCCTGTCCGTAGTGTAAAACTGGTGGCGGTCGTCTGCTTTGCCCTTGCCATGCTACTGGGAATTGTGATCATCCTCGTACACCGGGCACCCTGGCTGATGGTACTCGGAGTTTTTGGGGGCGCATGCGCAGCTTGTTATTCCGCGCCGCCGATAAGACTGGTCAAGCGTGGTTTCGGCGATCTCTTCATCGGAATATGTTACGGGTGGCTGCCGCCGGTCACCGGCTACGCCTCGGCCACCGGGCAGCTGTCTCCCGATCTGTTCATCTATTTCTGGCCGATAGCGTTCACGGTCTTCAATATTATCCTAATAAACGAATTCCCCGACTACAAGCCCGACAGTTCAACCGGCAAACGAAACCTTCTGGTGAGGATCGGCATGAAGTGGGGCTCCCGAATTTTTTCCACAGCTTCGGTACTGACCGGCCTGTGGTTGATCGGTCTCTGGCATTTCTATAGATATCCATCACCTTGGCACTTGGTGTTGATACTCCCCGCGCTGGTCCTTTCGATGCACCTGGCATGGCAGGTAGCCTTCACAAGGAAGTGGGAATCACCCAGGACAATTGAGCCAATCTGCGCGATGGCTATTGTTTTAAACCTTGCTACCGCAGTGACGGTGGGATTGCTGGTCAAATGGTAGTCGCTCCCTACGTCTCCGTCCATAACATGATGCGGCAGTTCAGGGCCGCCATGCTGCTTCGCAAGACCACAGGATGGAGTCACTTTTCACGCTGGACATGGACGAACGGTCTCCATTCGATACGGGTGCGGCTCTTTCAGGACGACGGGGATCCTGTGAGATTTGTTGATGTTTCGGGTGCCAAAAACTGGCGAAGGGGCCTGACGTGGATACATATGTGGTTGCCACACCCATACGTGCCACAGGAGGCCCCGCACCATGTCA
>JACRCP010000023.1 GCA_016218965.1 Deltaproteobacteria bacterium
AATCCAAGCCCTCACCCACTTCAAAGCTCCCGCCGGGCAGCCGAACGCTATACCCCTTCGTCCACCCCTTCCACTTCCTGACTTGTGCTTGCTTGTCGGCTACGCGTTCAGATTTACGCGGTTACTGGAGATCGTTGACACGCTGATGAGGGGGACGTTGACGCTCTTCCTGTCGCGGACCACGACCCACTCGACTGCCTTCTTGCAGCCAATGATCGACCGCTGGAGGCGCTGGAACGAGTCGTCGCGATTCGTCCGGGACACCGAAACCTCGGTGACCGTGTTCTCGATCGACTCGGCGACGCCGTCGACGCGCTCCTCAAGCGCCTACCAACTCGCCGCGACGAAGAACACCGTCTACGACGGCGTCGTCTTCAAGAGGTTCATCGTCGACCCCGAGTACTACGTCCACGGCGTCAGCGCCGACGGCATCAAAACGGACTAGGTCGGGTCGTCGAACTCGTGCAGTGAGGTCCCCTTGAGCAGGCTCGAGAACGAGACGTACCCCGAGAGCACGTACACGAGCCCGAAAAGCGACTGCTGGAGAAGCTGCATCCCGTGGACCAGGATCACGTACACCTGCACCTGCGGGGCCGAGTGCGGCAGGCCGGCGAACATGGCGACCGTGATGGCCGTGAAATAGTCGAACGGGCCGGTGAACGCCGGGCCGCTTGGGATTGAGATCCCCACCACTTGCATGCAGAGCAGGACATAGGCGGCGACGTATGGCGGGACCGCGCCCGTCCCGGCCTCGCGGATCCCGCACGCCACGAACATCACGTAAAGGCCGGACGCGTTGATGCACCAGTACAGAAGGGATTGAAGAACGATGTTCGCGACGCGCCTCCAGTCGGGAAAAATCCGCAGGCCCCCGATGAACTTGTTCGAGAGCGAAACCGCCTTGTCCTGGAGTCCCTTCGATATCCAGCCTAAGACCGCGTGGCATATCTTCTCGATGTGGTCGGGCCTCTTGTACATATAGACGCACACGAGGAGCAGCGCGAAAAACACGAGAAAGAAGACCACGCCCGAATTGACCAGCCAGCCCGGGACCTGGAAACCCGACTTTGCAAGCACCAGAAGCGTCACGAACAGGATCACCGAGATGGTGATGGCGTCCAGTATGCGTTCGACGACGACCGTCGCCGTAGCCGCGGTGATCGAGATGCCGGCCTTCTCCTTGATGAGAAACGGCCGCGCGAACTCGCCAAGCCTGAAAGGGAGGAGGACGAGCGCCATGAATCCGACGGACGAGACGGCATAGACCGTCCTGAACGGGACTTTCCGAATCGGTTCGAGCATCACCGCCCAGCGCGTCGTCCTGACGAGCTGGATCGCCGTGAGGAAGACGAGATAGAGGGCGAGGTACCACCAACTCACGTTCCGGAAGGCCCCCATGAGGTCGTCCAGGTCGACACCCCGGAAGGTAAGCCACAGGAACCCCAGCCCCAGCACGACGCTCAGAACGACATTGGCGGTCTTCCTGACTGTCATGCAGGCCCCTTCGGGCGTTTGCCCGCCAGGATCTGCCGCGGATTGTCGCCCAGGAGCGCGGCCGTGCGCTCGACCCCGACCCTTGCGGTCAGAACCTCGATGGCCCTGGGCAGGAGTTCGATCTCGCGCGCGGTGCAGTGCAGATCGGTCGAGAACGCCGCGGGGATGCCCCGATCGACAAGTTCGAGCACCCGGTCCGTCGTGTGCGTCCCCCAGCCGAACTCCCCGACCAGGCTCAGAAGGTCGCATTGCACGAGCGCACCGTTCCCGACAAGGTAGTCGAACATGTCCCGTGCGGACGACGACGACATGTCCGCGCGCTCGGGGTGCGCCAGCACCGGGACCAGCCCCCTGAGCGACATCTTGAAGATGAAGTTCTTGTGGAACTCCTGGATCGAGAACTTCTGGAACTCGACGAGCACGAACTTGTTGCCCGCGCCGAGCCTCTGCACGCCGCCCGATCCGAAATCCTCAAAAAGGTCGTCGCCAAAAAAGTACTCGGCCCCAAGCCGGAGTTCTACGCGCAAGCCCTCGGACCCGGCCGCCGCCCGAAGTTCCTCGAACCTGCGGGGTATCTCCGCGCGCATGTCCGGGAACAGGGCGGTGCGGCGGTGCGGGGTGGCGGCGACAAGCGTGAAACCCAGGTCCCGGAGAGCCCGGAGGCCTTTCAATGCCTCATCGAGCGACGGCGGTCCGTCGTCCACACCGTACACGAGGTGCGTGTGTATGTCGCATAGCTCCACGTGATTACGGGACGGCGCTCACAAAAAATCCTTGAACGCGGGGGCCGGTTTGAACAACACGGTTTTGCCGGCGGGGATCTTGATTTCGACGCCGGTCTTCGGGTTGCGGCCGGTGCGCGCGCTCCGTTTGCGGACGGTGAAGGTGCCGAACCCCGGGAATGTGAACCTCTTGTCCTTCTTGATGGCCTTCGAGAGGTTGTCGAACACCACGTCGAGCATGACGTTGGCGGCGCGTTTGCTCATGCCCGAGAACGCCTCGTGCTTGAGTATCAGCTCGACCAGGTCAGCCTTCGTCATCGCATCCTCCTCCTACTTGTCTCCCGGAAAGGCCGCGCCAATTTAGACGATGCCCCCCGCACTGTCAAGCGAAAATGCCCACTTGACGTCGCGGCCGGGGTGCAATACACATGCCGGGCGCATGGAAGGAACACCAACAACCCGGCGGGGGACCGGCGTCACGGCGATCGTAAAAGCGGCCATCGAGGCCGAGCCTTTCTCGCACGCCGTGCGAAGGCACCTGCGAACGACGCTTGCGCGGACCAATGTCAACCGGACGACGCGTGACCTCCTTCTGGCACTGTCGTTCGCCGTCCGCGACCGCCTGCTCGAACGGATGATCGAGACCGAGGAACGCTGTTCGCAGGCCGGCGCCAAGCAGTGCTACTACCTTTCGATGGAGTTCCTGGTGGGCAGGTCACTGCACAACAACCTCGTGAACCTGGGACTTCTGGACGACGCGCGCGACGCCGCCGCGGAACTCGGCGGCAACCTCGATCTCATCCTGGACGAGGAAGACGACGCCGCGCTCGGGAACGGCGGCCTGGGCCGTCTGGCCGCGTGTTTCCTCGACTCGGCCGCCACCATGGACATGCCGGTGTTCGGCTACGGGATCAACTACGAATACGGCTGCTTCCGGCAGGTCATAGACAACGGCTGGCAGCGCGAGTACCCGGATACGTGGCGCCAGAACGGGACGCCGTGGCTCGTGGAGCAGCCGGGCGAGTCGTTCCTCATCCCGATCTACGGCAGGCTGGCCCGCGAGGACGACGACGGAATCCCGGCGGCCGGCGCCCAAAACGGGAACGGCGGCCCGCCGGCGTGGGTCGACGTCAAGACGATCATCGGCGTGCCGAGCGACATGCCGGTCGCCGGCTACGGGGGACGGACGGTCAACCATCTCCGGCTCTACGCCGCGCGGGCCTCGCGCGACTTCGACATCCGCATCTTCAACTCCGGCGACTACGTCCGCGCCGTCGAGCAGAAGATCACAACCGAGACCGTCTCGAAGGTCCTCTACCCGTCGGACGCGGCCTCCGCGGGCCGGGAACTCAGGCTGGTGCAGGAGTACTTCTTCGTCGCTTGCGCGGTCCGCGACATCACACGCCGTTTCGACGCCCTGCACGTCCCCATCGAGGAGTTCCCGCGCAAGGTGGCGATCCAGCTCAACGACACGCACCCGGCGCTCGCTGTTGCCGAGCTCATGCGGATGCTGGCGGACGAACGCGCGGTCCCGTGGGAAAAGGCATGGGAGATCACCAGGGAGACGTTCGGGTACACCAACCACACGCTCATGCCCGAGGCACTTGAGCGCTTTGCCGTCCCGCTGCTCAAAACGGTGATCCCGCGGCACCTCGACATCATCTTCGAAATCAACCGCCGTTTTCTGGCGCGCGTGGCCGAGATCTGGCCGGACGACCCCGCGCGGTCGGCCCGGATGTCGCTTGTCGAGGAGGGGGAGCCCAAACATGTCCGGATGGCGCACCTCGCCATTGCCGGGAGCCACTCCGTAAACGGCGTGGCGGCCATTCACACCGAGTTGGTCAAGACGACGCTCGTCCCCGACTTCCATGCGCTCTGGCCCGAGCGGTTCAACAACAAGACCAACGGTATCACGCCGCGGCGCTGGATCCTCCTTTCCAACCCCGGACTTGCAAGGTTCCTTGACGAGGCCGTCGGGGGACAATGGATGACCCACCTCGAGAGCCTCGCACGCCTCCAGGAACGCGCCGGCGATCCGGGGTTCCTTGATTCCTTCGCCGCGGTCAAGGACGCCAACAAGGAACGACTGGCGGCGCTCGTCGAGCAGACCTGCGGCGTGGGCGTCGACACGTCGGCGATCTTCGACATCCAGGTCAAGCGCATACACGAATACAAGCGCCAGCTCCTGAACGTGATGCACATCATCCACGTGTACCTGTCGCTCGTGGAGGACGGGAAGACACCGGCCGCCCCGCGCGTTTGGGTCTTCGGCGGAAAGGCCGCGCCCGGCTACCATGCCGCCAAGCTCGTGATCAGGCTCATCAACGGCGTTGCGGACACCATCAACGCCGACCCGCGGGCGCGGGACTGGCTTCGCGTCGTCTTCATACCCGACTACCGCGTGACGCTTGCCGAGCAGATCATCCCCGGGGCGGACATCAGCGAACAGATCTCCACGGCGGGGACCGAGGCGTCGGGCACCGGCAACATGAAGTTCGCGATGAACGGGGCGGTCACGGTGGGCACGCTCGACGGGGCGAACATCGAGATCATGCAGGCCGTCGGTCGCGAGAACATCTTCATCTTTGGGCATACGAAAGATGAACTGGAAAACCTCTCGGCCAAAGGCTACCGGCCGCGCGAGATCTATCGGCACGACCCGGTGTCGCGGCGGGTGATGGACGCCATCTACTCGACGATGTTCTCCGATGGGGACGCCGGCCTCTTCGCCCCGCTCTACGAATCAATCGTCGAAAAGGGGGACCGATACTTCCACCTCGCGGACCTCCCGCGCTACATCGAGGCGCAGGAGCTGGCCGCGGCCGCGTGGCAGGATCGCCCGCGGTGGAACCGCATGGCCCTCCTCAACACCGCGCTCACCGGCGGATTTTCGTCCGACCGCACCGTCCGGGAGTACGCACGCGAAATCTGGGACCTAAAGCCCGTCCCCGCCGACGGGTGACCTCGCCTGCCCAAGACCCCGCCCGTTCTCCGAAAGCCGGCGTGTTCACTGTCCGGTGCCTGCGGCGATCCGGCGGCCGCAGATTGTCGCAAGCGCCATGATCGAGGTCTGCGGGTTGACACCGGTGTTGGTCGGAAAGACGCTCGAATCGGCGACGTACAGGCCGTCAACGGCGTGATGCCGGAAATCCGGCCGCACAACGCCTTTGGAAGGGTCGGCGCCCATCCTGCACGTCCCGAACATGTGCGTGAGCACCATCGTGTATGCCCTCGGATCAAGCGGCCCCTCTTCCTCGAAACGCGCCATCACGGCGCGTTGAGCGACCTTGTCGTGCCAGCCGTGCACGCCGGGCGTGACAAACTCGGCCCCTGCCGCAAGCATCATCTCGCCCAGCACGCGCACGCCCCGGCGCAGACGGAAAACGTCTTCGGGCAAAAGCGAAAAGCGCACGGACGCCCTCCCAAAGCCCGCGCCCACCCGCCCCCTCCCCTTCGCACGGACGCAGGCACCCCAGGCCGCCCAATGATCGAGCGCGCGGATCTCCTCGGCAAATGCGCGGCCTGCGCTCTTGAGACGCGCGGCCGCGACGGCGATGTCATAACCAAGCGCCTCGAACTTCAGGCCCTCCTTCCGCATCCCCGTGACCTCGTGCCCCTGCGTGGCGCCGGTCCACACGCGCACCGGGTCGCCAAACCAGCCAATCATCGACGTCCCGGGGTGCCCTTGAAACCCCAGCCCGACGGGGCCGTGGCGGAGGCCGTTTTTCATGAGCAGTACCGGCGTCTGAACCGCGCTGGCGGCAAGGACCACGGCCCTCCCCGCCTCGCACGTCACAGTGCCGCCGCCCGAGGCCCGGCCGACAATACCGGCCGCCCGCCCGTCGCGCACGAGAATCCCGCCAACCTCGACGCTGCTCAGAACGCGGGCCCCGTGTGCGCAGGCATCCGCAAGGTAGGTCAGATCCATCGAGAGCCGGTTGCCTTCGGGGCATCCCTGGAGGCACCGGCCGAGACCCCGGCATCCCCGGGTGTACCGAGAGATCCGTCTGTGTTCGAGCCCGAGGGCCTCGGCGCCTTTCGCCATTAGCAGGTTGTTGGGCCCGGCGACCGCGTCGTCGGTCGGAAGGACGTTCAAGTCCTTCTCGATCTCGTCCGTCGCCGCGTCGATCTCGTCCCACGGGATCGCGTCGCCGATGGCCGGATCGTTGAGCACCCATTCGTCGTAGACATCGCGCGGGAGGCGCCACGAGATGGCGCCGTTTATCACCGACCCGCCGCCGACGGCCCTGCCCTGCAAAAACGGCATCGGCGCGTTGCCCATAAGGACCGACGCGCCCATGTCTCGATAGAACTTCGCCATGGCGGTGAAGCCGTCCGAGGGGAAATCCCGGAAGCGGGCGAACGGTCCCTCCTCGAACACGATGACCCTGGCCCCGGCGCGGGCGAGCACGCGTGCGGCGGATGCGCCGGCCGGACCGCTGCCCACGACCGCGACGTCGCAGGCCAGTTTTTCGCGGCCGCGGACGGCGGCGCCGTCCATAAGCGCCGCCTGAAGGACGGTCGTGTCTCGATGATCCGCCCGGTCGCCACTCATCCGTTCGACCACGTCGTCGGGCCCGGCGTCCCGGACGGGATCCCAAACAGCCCCCTCACCACGCCGTTCGAAAAATAACCGAACGCCGCGAAGGTCTTGACGGTCATCATGAGCTGCCTCACCAGGTAGAAGCGCGACGAAGACGCGGCACGGAGGAACCGATCGCGCCTGTCGGCATCCAACCGGAAGAACGGCTTGCGGCACCCGGACACGAACAAAGGGAGGAACGTGAGAAACCACGTGGCCGCACGAAGGCCGATTCGCACGAGCGGCGGCGCGTGTGTGTCGTAGATCGCCCAGAACTCGCGGAGGTCGATATCGTCAAACCCGGGCCGGTCGCCGTCGCCGGGCAGCATCGCCCCGAGCAAGGCGTCGCGCCATCGCATTTCGAATGGCGCCCAGCCGACCATCGAATACCCGAGGACCGACACCAGGGTGATCACGAAGATCGCGGAGAGCAGCAGGAGCATCAGCCGGTTCTCTTCCAGCCGGGGGGCGGAACGAGATCACCATCGGGACGATCGCGGATGTCGCGCCAGGCGCCGACGCCGAAGTAGACGAACGCGGCGCTGGTCACGTAGTCGAGCACCGCGGCCGCGAGGAAGAAACGCGCGCCGGGATCAAAGGCCCAGCCCACCAGCCAGCACGTCGCGGCGTACGCCTTCATGAACGTGAGCGGGATTATTACGATGAAGAACTTTTTGATGTTGAACATGAGAAGGAAACACATAAACCCGAGGGTCATCACGTTGGCCGCGCCGAGGTACCGCCAGACACGGCTCTGCTCCTCGGGAAACGAATACGGCGCGCCGCCGAGGATCGAGTTGACCTGAAGGAACTGGTCGATCGCGGTCTTTGGGAAGAACGTGTACGAGACGGCCGGGAGGACGAAGTTGAGCGTCAGGATGAGAAACGCTATCTGGTGATTGCGGTACCGTTTTGACGGTTGCCCGAAAAACGACGCCATCCAGCCCATGTTTTCCCTCCCTTCCGGTTTCGGCCCGATCTATACCACACCTTGACCGCGTTTCCGACAATCGGATCGCCTTTTGGATTTCACCGGAGCTTTTCCGCGAAGAACTGCCAGATTTCGTCCATCCCCGCGTCGATTTGCGTTTCGTGCCTTTCGTGTCATTTCGTGGCTGCTTTTCCCCGCCCTCACTCCCCGGCGCTCCCCGCGCCCCGCGTTTTGAACCTGGCACGCCTGCCCGTTCCCCGCCCTAACGCGTTGAGGATTTCCAGTCGGCGAAGGCCTTTTCGAAACGGGCTTTGATCTCTGTGAATTGGGCCTCAACGATAGGGTGCAGGTCGCCGATATTGAGATTTTTCCCACCCCGATGATAAGCCTCGATTATCTTCAAGGCTTGCGGAGAGTACTTACGAGCTCCCATCAACACCAACGAGACGGCCGCGTAGTACCTCACGTAGTCTTCCTCTGCATCGAGCAGCGGCGACACTTCGGAGGAGTAGTCGGAAGCCCCTAGAATACCCAGCGCAAAAGCAGCATCCGCTTTGCAACACTTGATCCTTCCGTAAGAACCCCCTGTTCGCGGACATGCGCGTTGTCAGCGCTCGTGACAACGTGACGGTTCCGCCGTGAGCCAATCGGATCATGGCGGTCAGATTTCCACACCGGCAACCGCTTCCGGGTAGCAAATCGC
>JACRCP010000192.1 GCA_016218965.1 Deltaproteobacteria bacterium
CGTCCGGGAGCGCCCCGTGCGCGCAGCTTGCCGAGTTCACGCAGTGGCCGGGCGCGCTCCCGTTTGTGTTGAACCTCAACGCCGACGCGGTCAACACGCTCCAGGTCCGGGCCGTCGACAAGGCGGGGAACGCGAGCGACGTGGACTTCGTCATCATCACCGAGGACTCGACGCCTCCGGCACCCCCGTCGAACATCGTCGTCACCGAGGGCAACACGCGAACGTTCGTGTCGTGGACGGCCAGCCCGGATGCCGACGTCGCCGGCTACAAGCTGCACTACGGACCGTCTTCCTCGCCGCCGTACATCGGCGCCTTCGCCCCCGAAGGTGTGTCGCCGATAAACGTCGGGAACGTGACTTCGTTCGGGCTTTCGTCGCTTTCCAACAACGCCAGATTCTACGTCACCGTCGCCGCGTACGACCGGACTCAGAACCCGGGCCCGCACGAGTCGACGCTGCCCGCGGCCAGGTCCGTCCTGCCGAACCCCGTGACTCCGGAACCGGCCTCGACGTACAACGCGTACACGTTGAACCCGTCGGCCAACAGCGTGGCGCTCAGCGGGTCGATGGCGCTCATTGCCGACAGCTCCGGGAAAATGCTGGAGATCGTCGATGTTTCCAATCCCTCCTCCCCCGCGCACAAGGGAAGCGTCACGTTTGCGAACGGCGCCTACCGTGTCGTCGCGCAGGGCGGCGTCGCGTACGTGGCCGAGGGGAACAACCTGACGCTCGTGAACATCAGAGACCCGGCGAACCCGTTTGTCATCGCTTCGTACGATCCGCCGGGCTGTTCGTCCGGCCTCAATGGCGTTTTCGTGCAAGGTTCCTACGCCTATGCGGCGTGTGGCAACGACGGCCTGGTGGTGATAGACGTGAGCGACCCGCAAAACCCCGCGCAGACCGACGTGTATGACTCGCCGGGCTCGGCGCTGGCCGTGTTTGTCTTTGGCGGGTACGCCTATCTGGCTGACGGCTCGCAGGGGCTTCGGATAGTGAACGTCAACAACCCCGCCGACATCCTGCCGGTGGGATTTGTGGACACACCCGGAAACGCAAGCGGGGTATTCGTTTCCCGGCCGTACGCGTATGTCGCGGACGAAAGCTCGGGGCTCCAGATAGTCGACGTTGCTGCGCCCGCCCTTCCCGTGTTGGTTGGGACGTACGATACACCGGTGAACGCCCAGGCTGTACGAGTCGAGGGGAACCTCGCATATGTGGCGGACGGTCCCGGCGGCGTCGTTTTCCTTGACATCGGAAACCCGACTCAGCCCGCGCTCGTCGGCTCGCACGGGACGACGCAGGCCGCCGGTCTTGCGGTTTCCGGGACGTACCTGTACGTGGCGGACCAGTGGGAGGGGCTGGTGACGCTCGCCGTCGCGTCGGCGACGTCTCCGGTCCAACGATCGGTCCGGCCGGCGTACACCGAGGAACTTGCGGTTTCCGGGGCGTTCGCGTACGTCTCCGATCGCGGCGTCAACAAGCTCAAGGTGGTGTTGGTGGCAGACAAGGCCAACCCCACCGAAACGGGCGCCACCGCCGACCTGGGGGACGCGCCGTTCGGCGTCGCGATCCAGGGGCGTTACGCCTATGTTGCCGCGGCTTCGGCGGGACTCAAGGTCGTCGACGTTGCGGACTATCAACTTCCGGTCGTTGCCGGCACGTGCCCGACCCCGGGAAGCGTGTTCGCCGTCGCGGTTTCGGGCAAATATGCCGGTGTCGCGGGCGCTTCGGGGTTTCACACCATCAACGTCGTGAATCCCGCTGCGCCCTTCATCGTTGACACACAGGCGCCGGGGGCGTGGGGAAGGGGAGTCGCCGTGGCCGGAAGGTACGCCTACGTCGTCTTCGATGACGGGCTCCGGATCCTGGAGGTGAACCCCAGCGGAACGCTCACGTTCAAGGGATTCCTGGCGATCGCCGGCGCCGCGACCGGCATAGCCGTCGGGGGGGATTTCGCGTATGTCTCGCACGCCGGCGGCGTCAACGGCGTGGCGATTGTGAACGTGTCTGACGTCGCCAATCCGGTCCTTTCGGGGAGTTTCACCGCGGTCGACCAGCCGCAGGGCATATTCGTTTCGGGCAAGTTCGCGTACGTGGCCGATTATGGCAACGGTCTGCGGGTGCTTGACGTGTCCAATCCGGCAAGCCCTGCGCTCAAGGCGGGCTATGACACGTCGGGTGCGGCGTACGGCGTGTTCGTTTCGGGCACCAACGCGTACGTCGCGGACTTCGGCGACGGGATGAAGATCATCGAACTCGAGCCGTAGATGCCCGCGCCGCTTGTTATGCTGGCGCTAGTCGGAGCGGTGGACCCGTCGCTGTGGTCCGGTCCACCCCCGGCCGCCGGAGCGGGGTGGTGCGCCTCGTGCCACTTGGTGCAGATCGGTCCGGTTCTCTCGCGCCCGGTCCGCGATGCGGCGCGCGGCGTGCACTACGAGAAGGGGGTCTTCTGCCGCGACTGTCACGGCGGTGACGCGGAGTCGCCCGATTCCCGTGCGGCCAAGCGGTCCGGGACGGGGTTCATCGGCGCGCCCGGCATGATGCTTGACGAGGCCGCCTTCTGCGGACGTTGTCACGAGCGGGAACTCGCGTCCTGGCGCTCAAGCGGCCACAATCAGCCAACAGCCAAAAGCCAAGAGCCATCCGACTTCGTCAAGACTACGTCGGACAAGTCAGCCAAAAGCCAACAGGCGGTCTCCGGCCGCGCCGCCGGTTGTGTGACCTGCCACGGCTCACACGCGGCCAAGAAGGCGTCTACGGACCTCATCAATCCTAAAAACTGCGCCGGGTGTCACGGGTATCCCGAGAGCAACGCCCTCAAGACCCACATCATGCAGGCTACAACGGCGATCCTTTCGACGCGCGAGCAGATACGGAGGTTTCGCGCGTCGGGGGGCGGGGCGTTCGCCGAGGAGGCCGACCTCGAAAGGCTCCGCGGGCCGCTTGAAGACCTCTACCACATGACCGACCGCGGGAATATCCGCCGGACGACCCAGCAGATCCGCGAGGAGTCGGCCCGAATAAGCGGGCGCGTGAAGTGGCTTGAAAGCGGGAAGACCTACCGCGAACGGATCAGGTGGGTATGGGTCGCCGCGGCTTTCACCGGGGCGTTCGTCGCGGCGTACCATTTCACCGTTGCGTTCCGCATGAAAAAGATGCTAAAGCGGGGCCGTCAAAGCCAGTGATCAGTGATCAGTGGCCAGTGGTCGGTGCGCGGCAGGGACGGGGCACGAAGACAAACGGCCGGGAAGGGTTCAATCTCCGGAGGGAAGCATGAAGCTTTTTGCGATCGCAACGGCAATCATGTTTGCACTGGTCATCGCGGCGGGCGCGGCGCACGCGCAGTTGTCACAGCCTGCGCCCCAGCCGCCGCCGTCCGATCCGCCTCCGCCGGCCGCTCCACCGCCGGCGTGGACCGCAACGCCGCCGGCCCCGCCCCCGCCGCCGAAGGCGGGCAAACCCAGGCCGGTGTCCAAGATGACCGAAGACGATCTGCGGCAGATCGCCGGTGAAGAGGCACGGAGGGCGGTCGAGGACGCGAAAAGGACGGCTGACGAGGCGAGACGCGCCGCCGAAGAGGCGGTGAAGAACGCCGAGGAGGCCAAAAGGAAGGCAATCGAAGAGGCGGCAAAGGCGGTTTCTGAGGCGCGGAAGGCCGCCGAGGACGGCAAACGGGCCGCGGCCGAACAGGCGAAGGCGGCCGTAGACGAGAACAACCGTCTGCTCGATGCCAAGGCGCGCGAACGCGAGGAGAGCGGCCCGGGCTGGGTCCTGCCTCGGGGGTGGGTGCTCAAGCCGGTTGCGGACTTTTTCTTCAGGACGGAGCTTAACGACAACCGGGGGGACTTCCGGACGAGTTTCAACGACAGGGACTGGGCGACCGGACAGCGCGTGGAGATCGGGCTGGACGCGGCATTCCTCGACGTGGTCCGGGCGGCCGTCATCGTGCAGGACGTCCGGATGTGGGGCCACGAGGGCCTTCAGACCTACCGCGCGACGAAAGGCCCCGGGGGCGAGGTCGGCGCGGTCATTCCCGATACCGAAAGGTTCACCGCCTTCTACACCGGCGCCTACGGGACGTCGCTTGCCGAAGGGTGGGCGCAGATCGGCAACTTCGGCGGCGTGCCGCTCACGCTAAAGGTCGGGCGCCTCCGGCCCTTCTACGGCGACGGGCGCATCCTTGGGAATGGGCACTGGACGTTTATGTCCACGGCCTTCGACGGGGTCCAGGTCCGTTACACGCGCCCTTCGTTCTGGCTCGAGGCGTTCGCGTCGAAGCCGCGCGAAAGCGAGATAGTCACGCTCACCGCCGCCGACGGGACGGTGCAGCTCTACGACACGCCCGGGGACGACCTCCTGGCCCTCTACCTCGCGACGAAGTGGATCCCCGGGGGGCGCCTCGATGCGTACGTGTTTTTCAACCGCCAGGGGCCGTACCCCTTTTTGCACAACGGTTCTGACCTCGTGATAGCGACCCCGGGCGCAAGGGTGGACGGCAACGCCGGGCGTTTCAACTACAACGCCGAGATCGCGGGGCAGTTCGGGGACAACCGCGGCCTTGACCACTCGGCGATGGCGGCGGACGCGCTCTTCGGCTGGGATTTCGATGCTTCGATGGAACCGGGACTGGGCGTCGGGTATTCTTTTGCGACCGGGAACAAGGACAGCCAGACGTCGTCGCAGTTCCTCGAGTTCTACCCCGCTCACGACCTCCGTTTTGGGCTTCTGGGGATGACGGGTTGGACGAACATCCATGCGGTCCGCGTCGGGGGCGACTTCGTCCCGTCCTTGGGCCTCCTGCTCGCCTTGGACGTCCGCTACTTTGCGCTGGCGTCGTCGCGCGGGTCGTGGATAGACAGGAACGGGCGTGAGCGCGGCCTCGACGTCTCGGGCGAGCAGGGCCGCCAGCTCGGGTGGGAGATCGATCTGCGCGGGGACTACGACTTCAACCAGTGGCTCAACCTCTCGGCCGGCTACGGCGTCTTTGTGCCCCTGGAATTCGTCGCCGATCAGGATCCCGACGGCAACGGACCGGTGCAGGCCTTCGGCGGCGACCCGGCGCACTTCGGGTACCTGATGCTCAAGCTTGCGCTGTGAAGAGCGTGTCATCTTGGAGTGCGGCGGCACCCTATGGCACTGCAACGGCGGTGCAATTCCGCCCGGCGTCGGGTTCATCCGACAACAAACCGCGGGGGCGGAACGCATTTTGACTGACCTCCGCGCCATCATTTTCGACTTCGACGGCGTGCTCGTGGACTCCGAGCCGTGGTGGGAGCGCGCCGACGCGCGACAGGTAGTCGAGGATCTGTCGGCCCGCGGGATTGCGCTCGCGGTGGCGTCGAGCACTCCAAAGAGGCTCGTCGAGATATCACTCGAAAAACACGGCATCCGGCGGCATTTCGGCCTCGTCATTTCGGCCTCGTCGTTTCGGCCTCGTCGTTTCGGCCGAGGAAGTCGTACATGGAAAGCCCGCGCCGGACATCTTCCTGCTGGCCTGCGAGCGCCCGGAGTCGTTCCCGCGGACGCGATCGTCGTCGAGAGCCTGACGGACGATCACCTGCGCGACGGGAACCGTGTGAAGGGCGCGGGGAATACGCACGAGGGCCGGCGTTCGAGAAGAGGCTCACAAGAGTCAGAGGAAGGCTAGAAGGCTACTACGCTTTCTTCCTCAACTATTCGGACAGGCTGGTGTTTAAGCTCTTGGACGACGGAGGGGTGTACCTGATCGAGATCGGCAGTCACGACGTGTGTTATTAGTACGGAGTCGGGTTCGTCCCTCGTCCCTCGTCCCCTCGCCGCGACGAAGCCCTTGGCGAAGTCGGGTCAACCCGCGTCCATACTGGCGCTCGAGCGCAAGGAAGGGATCCTGCTGGCGCAGCTTCGGCTGAGCGGGTTCGCGCACGACCACACGCTCGAAAAGATGTGCACGGCCGAGGGTGCGGGCCGGCACTACGACATCGACAAGGCGGTTGTCTGGATCGACTGACCCGCCGCGCACGCCCGTAAATAACTTGGCTAAAGTCAATAGGTTGCGCATTATGGAAGTAACTTCTCAAAAAGTGGTGGCGAAGCGCTTGCAGATTTCTTGACTTGGGCATTCGGTGGCTGAATAGATGATATCCGAGATGAACGAGCTTCCACCGATTCCGCCGTTGCCTGAG
>JACRCP010000193.1 GCA_016218965.1 Deltaproteobacteria bacterium
CTGCCATGACTGCCACCCCGGGACGGTCGCCGCGGACGGAACGATCGACGTCGCCGGCGGAAAGCACATTGACGGCGAGTTGGAAGTCGACTACTCGTCCATGACGTGCTCGAGCTGCCACGGCGGCGTCGAGAATGCGGCTCCACCGATCGGCACCCGCGGCGAAACCGAAACCACCGAGGCCGCCGTCGGAGCCCATCAGAAGCACGTCGCTTCTGCGGCGTGGCACCGCGACGGGCAATGCGCCGACTGCCACGCTGTGCCGCAGTCGGTATCCCACAGCGACGAAAAGACGGACTTCGAGTGGGGCTTGGTGAGCAAGGCCGACGGCGCGTCGCCGGCGTACGATTCCGGGACGCACACGTGCGCCACGACGTACTGCCACGGGACCACGTTAAAGGGAGCAAACGTCGGCGGGAAGGTCAACCGGACCCCCGAGTGGACGAAGGTGGACGGGACGTACAACGAATGCGGGACGACATGCCACACGCTCCCGCCTGGGGCCGGACACGCCCCCGCCCCGACCGGCTGCAACTGCCACGGCTCGGTCGTCACATCCGTCAACGTCGGGCCGCCGGCGACGGCGACCTGGAAGAACAAGGATCTGCATATCAACGGACAGGTGAACTATTGACGCCGGTGTCCGAGGGCCCGGCAAACGAAGGAGCCGATCATGCGAATACTGATTGTTGAAGACGAAAAAAAGACCGCCAACTACCTCAAGAAGGGGCTGCTCGAGAACGGCTACGTCGTGGACGTGGCCGAGGACGGGGAGGACGGGCTGCACCTGGCGACTACCGGCGACTACGACCTGGTCATCCTCGACATCATGCTGCCCGAACGGGACGGCTGGTCGATCATCACCGAGATCCGGCGCGCCGGCCGGCAGACGCCCGTGCTTTTCCTCACGGCGCGAGACTCGGTCGCCGACCGCGTGAAGGGCCTCGAGATGGGCGCCGACGACTACCTTGTCAAGCCTTTCGCGTTTTCCGAGCTTCTGGCGCGCGTCCGCTCGATCCTGCGGCGCGGGCCGGCGCGGCAGCCCGAGGTCCTGAAGATCGCCGACCTGGAGCTCGACCTCGTCAAGCACAAGGCCAGCCGGGCCGGCCAGCGCCTGGACCTTACGCCGAAGGAGTTCGCGCTCCTTTCGCTTCTGGTCCGCCGGGCCGGCGAGGCGCTCTCGCGCACGCTGATTGCCGAGCAGGTGTGGGACATGAACTTCGACTCCGACAACAACGTCATCGACGTGGCCATCAGGCGCCTGCGCCGGAAGATGGACGACCCGTACGCCCGAAAGCTCGTCCACACCGTCCGCGGCGTGGGGTACGTGCTCGAAGAGCGGTGAGTCCGAAGGATGACGCCCGGAAGCACAGCCGGCCCGCGCCACCCGTGGCTGCGGTCGATAAGCGCCCGGCTCATCCTCTTGTACATCGCCGCCGCCGCCGGGACACTCACCGCCTCGACGTTTTTTTTGTCGGGCGCGTTCATACACCTGTTCAATCGCGAGAGCATCAAACTCCTCGAAGACAAGCTCGACCTCCTCCAGATCATCCTGCGCGAATACCCCGAGACCGAGAGGGCGCGGCACGAGCAGATCCAGCTCAACTGGTCCGCGTTTCAGAAGTGGAAGTGCTACGCCCGCGTGCTTGATGACGACGGACAAGTCCTAATCGAAACCCCCGTCGATCCCGGCATCCGGTGGCCCAGTCCCGGCTCGGGCGCAGCCGAGCGGCACCGGACCACCGACTGGGTGGCCGCGGACGGGAGGCGCTTCATCTTCGCGGGGAAGACGAGGGAGTTCGGGCACCATCCGCGGGTACGGCGGCGCCTCCAGGTCGCGCTCGACGTCACCGAAAAGCGCGCCGTGATCGAAAAGTACCTGTGGGTCTCGGTGGCGGTTCTGGCCGCCGCCATCGCGGTGTCGGCGGCGCTGGCGACGATCCTCGTGTGGCGCGGCATGCGGCCCATCTGGGGGATCACGGGCGCGGCCCGGCGGATGACCGCATCGCAGCTTCACGAACGCCTGGACCTCCGCCGGCTCCCCACCGAGCTTTACGAACTCGGCGCGGCGTTCAACGACATGCTCGCGAGGCTCGAGGATTCGTTCAACCGCCTGTCGCAGTTTTCGGCGGACCTCGCCCACGAGCTCCGCACTCCCATCAACAATCTGGTCGGCGAAGCCGACGTGGCGCTCACGCGCGAGCGGACGGCCGCCGAGTACCGGGCTACGATCGAGTCGTCAATCGAGGAATTCCAGAGGCTCGCCCGCATGATCGACAGCCTGCTCTTCCTCGCGCGCGCCGACAATCCCAGGACGCGCATCGAGAAGGCAGGGTTCGACGCCCGCGAGGAGGCACAGAAGGTCCTCGATTTTTACGACGCCGTGGCCGAGGAACAGGGCATCGCGCTCTCGTGCGAGGGCTCCGCAGACCTCGATGCCGATCCGGTGCTCCTGCGCCGCGCCATAAGCAACCTGTTGTCCAACGCCCTCCGATTCACGCCGCGCGGGGGTACCGTCGGCATCACGATCCGCAGCTCGGAAAACGGCGTCGAGATCGCCGTTTCTGACACCGGCACAGGAATTCCCGCCGTCCACCTGCCGCGCATCTTTGACCGTTTCTACATGGTGGACGCCGCCCGGACACACCAGTCGGCCAACACCGGGCTGGGGCTTTCGATCGTGAAATCGATCATGGATCTCCATGGGGGTTCCGCGGCCATCGAGAGCGATGTCGGGAAAGGCACGACGATCACGCTGCGTTTTCCCCCGCCGCCCAAGAGAAACGTCCCCGAAAGTCATCCGGCAGGTACCGCGAAAAATTAACGTAATGTAACCGTACGGGCACGTGTTTTGTCATCGTGCGGGAATAGACTTCCGTAGGTTTCACGGATACTGCCCGCGCCGTGCAGTACAAAACGCGCTGGCGGTTCGCGATTTCCACGTATGAAGGAAATGAGGATGAGAAAGGCTTTGGAACGGTTCATTTCACAACAGGAGGTGCGCGGATGAGATCTCGAGTACTGGGAGTGTTTGTGTTCGCCGCGGCGATCGCGGCGCTTGCGCTGCCGGGTTGCGGCGGCGGGAGCGACGGCGTCGACGGCAAGGATGGTCTCCCCGGAACCGCCGGCAAGGACGGCGTCAACGGCACAAATGGCAAGGATGGAGCGCCAGGCGCCAACGGAACGAACGGCGCAGATGGCGCGGCCGGCGCAGCCGGTGAAAAAGGCGACAAGGGCGATCCGGGTGACAACGCCGTGGACACCGGCGTCGTCAACGGCACGCTCACGTCGGACATGGCCGGCGACATCCCCGAGGGAGTCACCGTCAAGACCACTCCCGATGTCGGCGTGACGTCCACGTCTGACGCCGCCGGTGCGTTCACCATGACGCTCCCGGTGGGAATCTACGTCCTGAACCTCTCGAGCCCCAACTACGCGTCGATGGACCTCCCGTCGATCAGCGTCACCGGCGGCGCGTCCATCGCGGTCACGGCCAAACTGACGGCGGTCAACCCCCTCGTGCTGACGGCCCCGGTGGCGAGCAAGCCGGTGGGGTTCGGCGCCGCTGCGCAGTTCGACATCACGGTCTCGGGCGGCACCGA
>JACRCP010000199.1 GCA_016218965.1 Deltaproteobacteria bacterium
AGTCCAGCGCCAGTTCGCAAGCGTCACCTACTTGGACGGCCGAAGGTTCGCAGGCAGCCAGCGAAACCGACAGGAGGAGAACCATATGCAACGTCAACTGCGCCGCGCCGAACGCGCGTGTTTTCATTGCCCACCTCAGACATTCCAATAGTACCGCGTGCCGAGCGAACATTCAAATCGGACGTGTTTCTTGTGTTGGTCTTTCTTGTTGTTTCCGCCCGAACGTCAAAGTAATATGCGCATCCGGGTACGTCGTGCCTTTACTTGTGGAGGTTCTCATGAAACACGTGATCTGTGCGGGCGCTGCGCTTTGCATCGCCGCCGTCCCGCTCGCGGCCGCGGCGCAGGACATGGGCAAGCCGACCGACCAGCTCGAGAAGAACCAGGCCGCGCCCAAAAAGCAGAAACCCAAACCACAGATCGACAAGGACGGCGACGTCTCGGCGCCCTGGGAGATGAGGCCCGAGGAGATCAAGGACTGGGACGAGTACCTCGAAAAATACAGCCTCTCTTGCATCGGTCCCATCGGCAAGACCGTCAAGAACCCGATGACGCAGGAGATCGCCGGCAAGACGTGGGTGTTCGAGGGTTTCCGTGCCCGCGTCGCCAAGGGAGGCGACCCGAAGCGCGAGATACGCATCGGCGTGGTCTCTGGTACGAAAGACTTCGTCGAGGAGACGCAGCACAACCTCAAATGGTTTGTCGACGAGTGGAAAAAAGAAAAGGTTGAGATGATAGTCATCGGCGGCGACGTGGCGTACGAAGAGGAGGATTTAAAGAACATCGTGAAGCTCCTCGCCGAGCCGGGCTGGCCGGCGTTCGTCGTCATCGGCAACAACGACAGCCGCGGCGACTTCAACCGCGTCATCCGCAAGCTCGTCAAGAAGATGCCCAACATCATCAACATGGATCTCATTCGCGTTGTCCTGGGCGACGGCCTCGATTTCGTGAGCCTTCCCGGTTACTACGACCGCAAGTTCACCCGGGGTTCGTCCTCCTGCACGTACAAGGACGACAACGTGAAGGAACTCATCCCGCTCTCCGAAGAGACGAAGTACCCCATCTTCCTCATCACGCACGCCCCGCCCAAGATGGACGGGAAGAACGCCATAGACTATGCCTTTGAGGCCGGGAACGTGGGCGACCCGCTCATGGCCGAGATGATCGGCGAAACCAAGGTCAAATTCGCAGTGATGGGACACATCATCGAGGCCGGCGGCAAGGCGACGGACGTCAAGGGGAGGGTCATCAAACAGGGCGACTGGGCGCCGCAGCTCTTCGTCAACCCGGGCGCCGCGCAGTCGCTTCCGTGGAAACTGCACGACGGGACCACCAGCAACGGGATGGGCGCAATCATGTACGTCAAGGCCGGCAAGGCCAAGTACCGGATTCTCATCCCGCCGAAGTGGGAGAAGAAGGAGGAGTGAGCGAGTGGCCAGTGGCCAGTGGCCAGTAGCCAGCAACCGTGCCGGTTGATTGCTGCACGCTACTCGCTACCCGCTGTCCGCTGGAGGTTCCAAGATGGACTGCAACGTCAAGAAAAACACCGTCCAGTGCACCTGCACGTATGAGCCCTGCCCGCGCAAGGGCAAATGCTGCGAATGTGTCATCTACCATCGCAGAAGCGGCGAGATTCCCGGCTGCTTCTTCTCGCGCGACGCCGAGGCGACGTACGACCGCAGCGTCGGAAACTTCGCGAGGATTTCCACGCGGCGTTGAACCTCGCGGTGATCTCTGTTAGGTTTTGCGCGGTTTTCGGGGGAGGCAGGTGGCACAAATGCCCGAGCCGGTCCGAGTCCGCTTTGCGCCTTCGCCGACGGGGTACCTCCACATCGGGGGCGCGCGCACGGCGCTTTTCAATTTCCTTTTCGCCCGGCACCACGGCGGGACGTTCATCCTCCGGATAGAAGACACGGACCGCACGCGGTACCAGGAAGGCGCGCTTCAGGAGATCTTCGAGTCGCTGCGCTGGCTCGGGCTTCCGTGGGACGAAGGTCCCGAGGTCGGCGGGCCTTTCGGGCCGTACTTCCAGTCCGAACGGCTCGAAATCTACAGGCGGCATGCGGCGGATCTCGTCGCCCGCGGCGCGGCATACCGGTGTTTCTGTACTCCCGAGCGGCTCGATCAGGTCCGCAAGGAGCAGGAGAAGGCCAAGGTCACGACGAAATACGATCGGCGTTGCCGGGCGCTTTCGCAGGGCGAGGAGCGGAAGCTGCTGGACGCCGGGACGCCGCACGTCGTGAGGCTTAGGGTGCCGGACGGGCGCGCTGTGATGTTTGACGACCTGATCCGGGGCGAGATCGTGTACCAGAGCGACGTCCTCGACGACCTTGTGCTCCTGAAATCCGACGGCTACCCGACGTACCACCTCGCAAACGTCGTCGACGACCATCTCATGCGCATCACGCATGTGCTTCGCGGCGACGAATGGATTGCCTCGACGCCGCGCCACATCCTGCTCTACGAGGCGTTCGGCTGGGCGCCGCCGGTTTTCGCTCACATGCCGGTCATTCTCTCGCCCGACGGCGGGAAACTCAGCAAGCGCAAGGGCGCGGCCTCGGTCACCGACTACCGGCGTGCCGGGTACCTGCCGCAGGCGCTGCTTAACTTTCTCGCTTTTCTGGGATGGAATCCCGGCGACGAGCGCGAGGTGATGACGCGGGAAGAGATCGTGCATGCGTTCGGGCTCGAGAAGGTCAACCCGAAGGCCGCCGTGCTCGACGAGGTCAAGCTCGAGTGGATGAACCACGAGTACATGCGCAAGCTCACCATCGACGAGGCGCTCGCCCTCGTGCTCCCGATGTGGAAGGGGCGCGAGTTCGTGGGGGCCGGGGCCACCGCCGCCGACTCCTATCTTCGCGCCGTTGCCGCCCAGCTCAAGGACCGCTCGAAGCGCTTGACCGAGCTTGCCGACAACGCCGCGTACTTCTTCCGCGAGCCCGGCGAATATGAGGAGGCCGCCGCGAAAAAGCAGTTCAAACCCGAGGCCGCGGCGCTGCTGTGCGATTTGGCTTCGGCGGTCGAAACCGTCGCGCCGTTTGACCACGCGTCGCTTGAGGAGAAGTACCGGGCGCTTGCCGAATCGCGGGGCGTCGGCGCGGCCAAGTTGATTCACCCCACGCGACTCGCGGTCAGCGGCCTAAGCTACGGGCCGGGGCTCTTCGAGCTGATGGAGATCATCGGCAAAGACAAGGTGGTCGCCCGTATGCGGAGGGCCGCGGAGTGGATCAGGAGCCAGTCGCAAAAAGACTGAGGACTGAGGTATGAAGACTGAGAAAGGCGCTGCGGCGGAAGGCATGGAAGCCAAGCCGACGAACTTCATTCGAGAGATCATAGACGCCGATGTCGCTTCGGGGAAGCACAAGGAGATTGTGACGCGCTTCCCGCCCGAGCCCAACGGATACCTCCACATAGGGCACGCCAAATCCATCTGCATCAACTTCGGGATTGCGCGGGACTATGGGGGGCGCTGCCACCTCCGGATGGACGACACGAACCCGACCAAGGAGGAGCGGGAGTACATTGAGAGCATCCAAACCGACGTCCGCTGGCTGGGCTTCGACTGGGGCCCGCACGAGTACTACGCCTCGGACTATTACCAACAGATCTACGAGCACGCCGTCGGGCTTGTCCGCGAAGGCAAGGCCTTCGTCTGCCATCTCAACGCCGACCAGATGCGGGAGTACCGGGGCACGCTCACCGAGCCCGGGAAGCAGAGCCCGTATCGCGAACGGAGTGTCGAAGAGAACCTTGACCTGTTCGCCCGGATGAAAAACGGCGAGTTTTCCGACGGGCACTGCGTTCTCAGGGCGAAGATCGACATGACCTCGCCCAACATGAACATGCGCGACCCGGTCATATTCCGGATCCTCCGCGCCAGCCATCCGCGCACGGGCGACGCCTGGTGCGTCTACCCGATGTACGATTTTGCCCACCCGCTCTCGGATGCGTTCGAGGGCGTCACGCACTCGATATGCACGCTCGAGTTTGAGGACCATCGCCCGCTGTACGACTGGGTCGTCCGTGAATGCCGTCCTGTCGGAGGCACCCCCCGCCAGATCGAATTTGCAAGGCTCAATCTTTCGTACACCGTGATGAGCAAGCGCAAACTCCTGCGGCTGGTCAAAGACGGCCTGGTGAGCGGCTGGGACGACCCCCGAATGCCCACGATCCAGGGGATGCGGCGTCGCGGGTATCCGCCGACGGCCCTTCGGGCATTTGCCGATCGCGTCGGCGTGGCCAAGCGCGAGAGCACGGTGGACCTCGCGCTCCTCGAGTACTGCGTCCGCGAGGACCTCAACAAGACGGCACCCAGGGTGATGGCGGTGCTCAATCCGCTCAAGGTCGTCATTACGAACTACCCGGCCGGCGAAACGGAACAGCTCGAAGCGGTCAACAACCCCGAGGACCCCGCGGCCGGGAAGAGGCAGGTGCCGTTCTCGCGCGAGATCTTCATTGAGCGCGAAGACTTCATGGAAAACCCGCCGCCAAAATTCTTCCGTCTCGCCCCCGGGCGCGAGGTGCGCCTCAGGTACGCGTACTTCATCAAGTGCGCCGAGGCGATCAAAAACGCCGCGGGCGAAGTGACCGAGCTGCGTTGCACCTACGACCCCGCGACGCGTGGAGGCGACGCCCCGGACGGCCGCAAGGTGAAGGCCACTCTCCACTGGGTGGACGCCGGCTGCTCGCTCGCCGCCGAGGTCCGGCTGTACGACAAGCTCTTCACCCGGGAAAACCCCGAGGCCGGGCCGGAGGGCACCGACTTTTCGGCCAACCTGAATCCCGACTCGCTCAAGGTCCTTTCGGACTGCCGCGTCGAGCCGCACCTTGCGGCGGCGCAGCCCGAGTCGCGCTGGCAATTCGAGCGCCTCGGCTACTTCTGCGTAGACAACGACAGTGCCCCAGGCAAGCTGGTCTTCAACCGCACCGTCACTCTCAAAGACGAGTGGGCAAAGATCCAGAAACGCGGAGCGTAGAAACGGCCGTCGGTCCGCAGGTCGGCAGTCGAGGGCAGTGGATCTCTGCCCGGACGGCTCGAGAGGTTCGTCCTCCGCGCCAAAGGCGCACGACTCTTGAGCCCGGGGCAACGCCCCGGGTTGGCGTATCAAAACGGATTCGAGCGCTGAAGGCGCGAGACAAGACATCGACCGGCGTTTCAACGGGGTCCGCCAGCGTCAACGTCGGCGGGCGCCGCGCGGCGATCCTCCACCGGGCACTTTGCGAAGTGTGAGAGAGTCTTCGCGATATCGGTGGCTGTCGCGTCGTATTTCGTGTACCAGAGCAGTTTGGTGCCCGCTGTCGTCTGAATACGAATGTACGTGAAGATCCATCCGACGTTAGGATTGAAGGTTGTCTCGAACGGCGTGGGAGGCACGAGTCTGCCTCTGGTTTCGACGAGGATGCTTCGGAAACTCGCATAGGGTATGAAGAGCTTTTTCCAACGGAGTTGCGTGCCGACCAGCCTGCACTCGCGAACGACGCCATTGCCATCCGGCAGACAAATGATGGTTTCGTTCACGAGAAACTTCATTGCGAATACCGCGAAGAGGGCAAGAAAAGCCGTGATCGCCTGCCACCAGTGGAGGTCGCGGAAAAAAAGAACGGCGAAAAAGAGAGCCAAAGCCAGCGTTATTGCGACGATGGTGATGCCGATGCGTCGGATACTCTTGCCCAAGCCAAGATAGGGTCTCAAAACGAGGCCGTGGGCATCGCATTGGATAACGCCGGTGTATGGCGGGCATACGACGGGCTCATCAGATGAGGGTCCCATCGCTACGCCGCTGCCTTCGGGTCGTGACCTTGGTCCTCGGAGAGGTCCACAGGGATTCCCATCGCGATTATCATCCAACCGGCCCCTCTCCCTGCGGGCCTCCGGACCGGATCGCGGGCGGAAGACCCCCTACGGTCCGGGCAGGACCGCGGTGGAAAGCGTCATCACGGCGTAGATGTCCATGACGTAGGGCGATCCGGCCAGGGCGGTTGCCTGGCCGGTCGCTGTGTCAAAGGAATAGACTCCGAGATAATCGCCCGGCTGATCGGCGTCGCGCATAAGGAGGTACTGCCCATCCCTGGTCAGGCTTTCGAACCCGGTGCCCAGCGCCAGCGTAACCCGGTTGTGCTCGGTGAGCGCGCCGCTGCCGGGGTCCCGTTTGTAGATGCGAACGGTGTCGGAGCCGGTGATATAGCAGGGATTGCCGGCAAGCACGTAGGTGCCGGACGGGTGCATTTGGAGGGTGTAGCTGTTGACGTTGCTGAAAGGCGAGCCGGCCAGGGCTGCGAGGGCCCCGGTCGCCGGATCGATCGCGAAGGCCTCGATGCCATTCTTCGATCCCACGTACAGGTGTTTGCCCGCCGGATCAATGGCCGCCTGCCCGCTGCCTGTCGGGTACGTGGGAACAGCCAGGGACGACAGGGCCCCGGTCACCGCGTCCACGGCGAACGCGTGGAGCAGACCGTTGCCCGCCGCGTCCCCGCCCGGCACGTAGAGGTGTGCCCCGCCGGGGGTGGCCACCGGCTCAGCCAGGTAGGCGTCGATCGTGAGCGGCGAGCCGGGCACCGGAGCGAGCGCGCCGCTCGCATCGTCGATGGCAAACGCGGCAAGGTTGGCCTGGCCCTTCGTGTCGGTGGCGTAGAGGTACTTGCCGTCGGGCGAGACCCCGACCTTCCGCCGGACGACGGAAGCCGTGGGGAAGCCCGAAAGCTGGGCAATGGCGCCGGTGGTCTGATCGATGGACCAGCCGTCGATGTGCTGGGAGTACCCGACGGCATAGAGGTGGCGGTTGTCGGGCGTGATCGCCGAGTGCGTGTACGTCGACGAGGTGGTGAACGGGGAGCCCGGAACAGGGGTGAGACTGCCGAGGAGGTAGGCGGCCGCCTTGGCCACATACTCGCTGAAACCGACTACGAGCAGTTTTTTCATGACCGTGCCGCCGTCCGCCGATCCCCCGGCGTCCTCCGAACCGCCGCCGTCCGGCCCGCCACCGTCGTCAAACCCCGCGTCGGGCTCGACGCACTCGCCGGTGATGGTGATTGAAATGCGGTTGATGGCGCCTGCCCCCATTGGTTCGGGTTCGATCGCGCCTTTGGGCGTGTAGGTGAAATCGCCACGCCTTCTGACAGACGCCCCGTACTGCGTCGTGAAGCCTCCTTCGCCATCGCAGCGGAACGTCTGGTTGATGAACGTGAACGCCTCCCCGTCATGTGAAACGATACCAGTGGGGTTTTTTACAAACCCCGCCGGCGTGATTGGGCCTTTGGCATCGAACATACCCTCATTTTCCCATGTATCGGTGTCCCACGTGGCGTGAATGATGCCACCGTCCTTCATGGTCAAGGTCAGTTCACCGGTGAAATCGGGGGTGATCTTCAACGTGATGCCAAACGAAGCCCCCACCGGGACCTTACCGGGGTTGTCGCCAACCAGCGCAATGGTGTCGTCACTGGCCACCCCGAGGCCGGCCGTAACGCTGAAATGTGTCAGGCTCATTGATGCTTTTTCGAGTATGCCGGTTTCCTGATTCTGCTCCACCGTCACGTCGAGCGGTTCGGCGGCTTCGGAGCCGATGAGAGAGCAGAAGACCCACCCGCCTTCGAGCGCCATTGCGTGCGACAGGGTCACGGGCGAGTTGAAGACGAGGCCGTCGGGGAGGAGTTCGTACCCGAACAGGAACGTCGCACCGGTTATCGGACCGAAGTCGTCGGCCGTGAGGGCCTTGATGGAGATCTGGTCCGCGGTCACGCCGGCTGGCAGGGCGCCTTCTGGTATGGTAAGCGTCGCCTTGCCGTCGTCCGAGACGATCCTGACTTCTTTGTTTGTGCCGCCGTCGCCAGCGCCGCCCCCGGAATCAGCCGGCCCGCCAGTGTCGGCGGGACCGCCACCCGTGTCGCCCTGGCCGGCGCCCCCGCCGGCGTCCTTGCCTTCATCTTCTGATGACGAAGAATCACAGCCGAGAACGGCAGCAATCACGACCATGGCCGCAAAAAGGCACGCTTTCCAATTCAGTGGCAACGTCTTCATCACCGGTCCCTCCTGTTGGCATTGCCGAAGTTTCGCGCAGTATAACCTAGCGCGGGCTTTGCCCGCAACCCAATTTTCCAGTGAAGCGGCGTCTTTCCTCGGGTATGAAGGTGTTGCTAAGACCCCTTCTTTCCCAAGGAGGACGCCGTGGAGAAGTTCGTAGCACGTTTTCGCTCGCTCGTCAC
>JACRCP010000194.1 GCA_016218965.1 Deltaproteobacteria bacterium
GGACGTTCCCCGGACGGCGGAAGCTCAGGCAACGGCGGAATCGGTGGAAGCTCGTTCATCTCGGATATCATCTATTCAGCCACCGAATGCCCAAGTCAAGAAATCTGCAAGCGCTTCGCCACCACTTTTTGAGAAGTTACAAAAATTTGCGCTATCTGCCCGCCGATGCTATATGAAACTAGAACTTTGGAAACTCCGAACACCCTGCTGCACACGCGCGACGAGTGCGACGGAGGTTGTGATGAGAAAAAGCATTGTTTTCACGTTGGTTGCGGCGGCGGTTCTGGCCCTGGCGCACGCCGTCCCCGCCCAGGAAGGTCTGAACCGGGTCGTGAACGTCTCCTCGCACCTCGGAACCGGTGCGGTTGCGACCGTTGTCGAGGTCCAGACCCTTCGGCCCTCGAACTTCACGAGTTTCAAGCTCGCAGGGCCCCCGCGCCTTGTCATCGATTTCTCCGAGTGCATGCTCGGCGACGTCAAGGAGTCGATCCCGGTCAACGACGGCGCGACCGATTCGGTGACGGTTACACAGCACGGCGCGGGCGCGGCCTCGCTTGCCCGAGTAGTCCTCAACCTCCGCGACGATCTCGAGTACAACATCGACGCAAGGGAAAACACACTGATCGTCCAGATACTCAAGGGACCCAACTGGGTCGCAAAAGCCCCGGAACCGCCTCCGCCGCCCGAGGAGCCGAAGGTCGCGATGGCCCCGGCATCGGTGCCCCCGCCGCCGCCTCCGCCGCCTCCACCGGTCGAGGAAAAACCCGCGGCCGCAGCGGCGCCCCCGCCGCCGCCTCCGCCACCTCCTCCACCGCCCCCTCCGAAAGTCGAGGCAAAACCGGCAGTCGCGGCGGCCCCTCCACCCCCGCCCCCGCCGCCGCCTCCGAAGGTCGAGAAGAAACCAGCGGTCGCAGCGGCCCCTCCACCTCCGCCCGCTCCACCGCCCTCGCCTCCGCCGCCGCCGCCGTCGGCGCCGGTGCCCGAAGAGAAACCGGTTGCGGTCGCGGCCAAGTCCGAGCAGCCGCCGGTCGCCGTTTCGGAGGCCGTCAAGAAGGAGGAACAGCCCGCCGGGCCGAAGGCGTTCTCGAAGGCCGTCACGATCGGCGAAGAGGCCCCCAAACCCGCGCCGGTCGAGGAGGAGGCTTCGCCGTTTGAGGAAAAGCCGAAGATGGCCATGGCCGCAGAGGAAAAGAAGATCGCCTCCCAACCGAAAAAGGGTTACGCCGGCGGGAAAAAGGCCATGACTTGGGTCGGCTTCCAGCAAATGAAAGAGGGGTCCCGTGTCTTCATCAAGACGTCGGCAATGGTGGACTACCGGATCACCGAGGCCAGTCCGGAAACCCTCGTGGTCGAGCTGCACGACACGTTCATCCCGAAGTACAACAACCGGCGCCCGCTCGACACCTCGTACTTCCCCTCGGCGGTCGCGCTGATCTCGGCGGGACCAGCCGGGAGCCAGGTGAGGGTCGAGATCCAACTCAAAGAGCGTGTCCCGTTCATCACGAAGCAGGAAGACAACGCGCTTTTCATTGACTTCGAGAAATCAACCGGGGCCGCGCCCAAGTTGAAGCCCGGCAAGGGCGCCAAGAAGAAGTTCACCGCGCCCAAGAAGGCGAAGTAGTCCGGGTCGGAGCGTCGTTTCACTGGCCGTGGGCGTTCTTCCTTTTGCCCGCGGCCTCCTTTTCCATCTGGCGCAGGCGGCGGACCGCCATCCTGCCGTACTGGGTTTCGCGGTGGTTCTCTGCAAGCGCACCGTACGACGCCCTGGCCTTGCCGAGCTCGCGCATCGACTCGTGGAGCACCGCCAGGTTCCACAGCGCCTGATCGACCCGCGGGCCCTTCTGTTGTCTGGCGACCAGTTCCTCGAGTACCTCCACGGCCTTTTCGGGTTTCGAGAGTTTCTGGTGCGCCTGCGCGGCCAGCAGGACCATGTGGTTGTCGATCTCCGGTTTGTCCGCGTACTCGCGGCCGCGGTCGATCTCCTGAAGCGCCGCGCGCGCGTTGTCCTTCCGGAGGAGTTCTGTTGCCTTCTCAATCGCGTACTGGGCAAGCTCGGTCTTGAGGCCGGCGATCTTGTCTTTGAGCGTCTTCTGCTCGAGCACCGAAAGCTCGTCTATCGAAAGCCGTGAGAGACCTCGGAGCGCCTCCTCTTTCTTCCCCTCGTCGAGCGCCTTGTAGATCTCGAGCGCCTCTCTCTCGACCCGTGATTTCTTTTCGATCTTCCCGGTCAAGGCATCGAGTTCCTCCCGGTTCTCCTTGAGTTTCTTCTCGACGTCGGCCTTTTCCTTGAGCAGGTGTTTGGACCTCTGTTCGAAGGCGAAGTACGTCCCCGAGAACACGACGACGACGATTAGAATGTTCGCGAACCAGCCGTGGAAACGGTACTTGCGCTCGTAGGTCTCCTGCCTCTTCTGGATGTTTTTCATCTCCACCTGGAGCCCCATGACCAGGTTGTCGGTCTTGATCATGAGGTTTCTGGTGTCGCCTACCTCTTTCCTGATGTCCCGGAGGCCGTCGCTTATGGTCTTGAATCCGCCGTTTTCGATCCCTGGGTCCGGCATGGCGCACCTCTCCCGCCCCCCCATCACGCACTGATTATCGCCTCTTCCCGACACCTGTCAAAAACTTCGTTTCGGTTTGACCGTGGGCAGGTTCTCGGCTAGTATGGCCGCCTTCCGTACCCCCGGGACAAGGGTGCGGGCAACAAGTTGCGGACAAGGAGGAACGCCGCATGTCCGGACACAGCAAGTGGGCGACCATCAAGCACAAGAAGGGGGCGGCCGATGCCAGACGCGGCCGCCTGTTCACCAAGCTGATAAAAGAGATCACGATCGCGGCCCGCATGGGCGGCGGCGACCCCAACGGCAACCCCCGCCTTCGGACGGCCGTCGCCGCCGCCAAGAACGCCAACATGCCTTCCGACAACATAGAACGGGCCGTCAAGAAGGGCACGGGCGAGCTCGAGGGCGTGAGCTACGAGGACTGCACGTACGAGGGGTTCGGCCCGGCGGGCGTCGCAATCATGGTCGAGGCGGTCACGGACAACAAGAACCGGACGACCTCCGAACTCCGGAAGATCTGGGAGAAGTTCAACGGCAACATGGGCGTCCAGGGGTGCGTCACGCACATGTTCACGCGGCGAGGCCGCATACAGATCGAACCGGGCGGGAAGACCGAGGACGACATCATGGCCGACGCGCTCGACGTGGGCGCCGAGGACGTTCTCACCGAGGACGCGGGCTTCGTGGTGTACACGAAACCGAACCCCAACGAGCTCAACTCGACAAAGGAAAGCCTCGAAAAGAAGGGGTGGAAGATTGCGGAGGCCAGGCTCTCGATGATCCCCCAGAACTACGTCGACCTGCAGAAAAAAGAGGCCGAGTCGATGCTCAAACTCGTCGAGGCCCTCGAAGAGCACGATGATGTCCAGAACGTGTATGCGAACTTCGACATCAGCGACGAGATCCTCAGGGCCATCGAGCAGACGGGGTGATTGTCATCGGCGTCGACCCCGGTACCGGACGTACCGGTTGGGGCCTCGTGCGGTCCGGGGGGAGCCGCATCGAGCACGTGGACTGCGGGGTCATCACGCCGGGAACGAGGCTCCCGTTGTCGGGCAAGGTGAAGCTGATCCACGACAGGCTCGCCGCGATACTGCGCCTCCACGCGCCCGACGCCATGGCCGTCGAGGAGGTGTTCGTGGCGAAGAACTCGCACAGCGCGCTCATGCTCGGTCATGCGCGCGGCGCGGTCCTTCTGGCGGGCGCCGGTGCGGACATCCCGATCTTCGGGTACTCGCCCACGACCGTCAAAAAGGGGATCACCGGGAACGGCTCGGCGACGAAACACCAGGTCCAGGAGATGGTCAAGCTGCTGCTGCGACTCAAGGAGATTGCCCAGGAGGACGCCGCGGACGCGCTCGCCCTGGCCATCTGCCACACCTTTCGTTCACCGGCGGTGCAACAATGATCGGCTGGCTCAGAGGGACCGTCGTCGAGAAGACCTCGGACGGCGCCGTCATCGAGGCGGCCGGTGTCGGCTACCGCGTGTTCTGCTCCTCGGCCACGGCCGGCGCCATCCCCGGGCCGGGCGGCCCCACCGAGGTCCATGTCCACACGCACGTGCGCGAAAACGAGATAGCCCTCTTCGCGTTTGCAACCCGGCTCGAAAAGGACCTGTTCGAGCGCCTGATCGCCGTGTCCGACATCGGCCCGCGCAAGGCCATCGGGATCCTCTCGGGAGTCGACCCCGCCGGGCTAGTGGGTGCGATCCGCGACGGCAACCTTGCCGTCCTCACGTCGCTGCCGGGGGTCGGGAAGAAGACCGCCGAGCGCCTCGTCGTCGAGATGAAGGACCGCTTGAAGGGCCTTGACGCCGCCGGCGCGCGGGCGGACGGCGTTCTCCCGAGCGACGCGCGCAGGGAACTGGTGTCGGCGCTCGTCAACCTCGGCTACCGCCCGGCGCAGGCCGATAGGGCCGTGGAAGCCCTCCGCGGCCGGCTCCGCGGCGGCGAGCCGTTCGCCGTTCTGATACGTGAAGCGCTCGCCGAGGTCAAGAAAACGGGGTGAACCGATGAAAAAAGGCGCACCCGAAGGCGGACGCGGCTCCATCTCCCCGTTGAAACAGGGCGACGACACGGCCATCGAGACCCGGATCCGGCCGGTCTCGTTTTCGGAGTTCGTCGGTCAGAAGGCCATCGTGGCCAACCTGGAGGTCTTCGTGGCCGCGGCCCGCGGCCGGTCGGAAGCCCTGGACCACATTCTGCTGGCGGGACCGCCCGGGCTCGGCAAGACGACGCTCGCACACATCATCGCGCGGGAAATGGGGGTGGAGTTGTTCGCCACCAGCGGGCCGGCCATCGAGAAAAAGGGCGACCTCGCGGGGATTCTCACAAACCTCAAGGCGCGCGACGTGCTGTTCATCGACGAGATACACCGGCTCAACCCGATTGTCGAAGAGAACCTCTACCCCGCGATGGAAGACTACAAATTCGACTTCATGGTCGGGGAAGGGCCGAACGCCCGCATAGTGAACATCCCGCTCCAGCCGTTCACCCTCATCGGCGCCACGACCCGGACCGGGTTGCTCACGTCACCGATGCGGGACCGGTTCGGGTTCACGGCGCGTCTCGATCACTACCTCCCGGACGACCTGCTCAAGATCGTACGGCGGAGCGCAAGGATACTGTCGATCTCCGTTGCCGACGAAGCCGCAATCGAGATCGCGCGGCGATCCAGGGGGACCCCGAGGATTGCGAACCGTCTCCTGCGCCGGATCAGGGACTTCGCGCAGGTGCAGGGGACCGGGCGCGTTGATCTCCCGGCCGCCGAGCGCGCCCTCGAGATGCTCGAGATCGACCGCCTGGGCCTCGACAAAATGGACTACCGGATTCTTTTGTGTATAATAGAAAAGTTCGACGGTGTTCCTGTAGGGGTACAGTCCCTGGCGGCGGCGATAGGGGAGGAAAGCGACACTATCGCGGACGTGTACGAACCGTACCTCATCCAGGAAGGTCTCTTGATGCGGACGCCGCGCGGCCGGGTCGCAACCGAGCGGGCATACGGGCACCTCGGAAGGAAGAAAGGGAAACGACACGACCGCCAGGGGGCGCTCTTCCCGGACGAACGTTGATACGGAGTCTTTGTGCAGCTCCAACGGACCTTGAAATACCCGTTTCACCTCGAAGGCATAGGCCTCCACACGGGCAATCCCGCCTCGGTTGCCGTCTGGCCCGGCGAGGTCGACTCGGGCGTCGTGTTTTTCCGAAGGGACATCGAGCGCCGCAAGCCCATTGCCGCGATTTCCAAAAACGTCACGTCCACGCGCCTGTCGACGGGGATCGGTCGCGACGGCGTTTCAATCCTCACCATCGAGCACCTGATGTCTTCGCTCTACGGGCTCGGGATCGACAACGCGGTCGTCGAGGTGGACGGGCCCGAGCTGCCCATCATGGACGGGTCGGCGGCCCCTTTCGTCGAGGCCGTGGTCGCCGCGGGGATTCGGCGCCAGGAGAAGACCAAACGCTACCTCATTATCCGCCGCCGGGTGAGGGCACGCGAGGGCGAGGCGTGGGCGGAGTTCATCCCGTCGAGGTCGTTTAAGGTCACGTGCGCGATCGACTTCATGCATCCGATCATCAACGACCAGGAGATCGCGATCGAGTTCAACGATGCGGTCTACGTCAAGGAAATCTGCCGCGCGAGGACGTTCGGCTTCCTCAAGGACGTCGTGGACCTTCGCTCAAAGGGATTTGCCCTCGGCGGCTCGCTGGGGAACGCGGTCGTCATCGACGACTTCAACGTCCTAAACGAGGAAGGTCTCAGGTACCCGGACGAGTTCGCCCGGCACAAGCTTCTCGACGCGCTGGGGGACCTCGCACTCCTCGGCGCCCCCGTCGTCGGGCATTTCAGGTCGTACCGCTCGGGGCACACGCTCAACCAGAGATTGGTGCGGACCATGCTCGAGCGGCGGCACATCTTCGACGTCGTGAGCGCCCACGAGACGGCGCGAATGCGCGAAATGCTCGTCGAGCCGCCCGCCTGGTCGGAGGCCGGCGCCCTGACGTTCACCTAGAACTGGCGATTGGCGGTCAGCCATCAAGCTGTCAGCCGGCAGCTTCCTGCGATCAACCGGGATTCGGAACCTGCAATTCGAGAATCGGACTTTCGATCAGCTAATTGAAGCTTTCTTTGATGAGGATCGTTTCCCCCGCCTTGATGTTGATCTTTTGTGTCTTTTCCTTGCCGTCCCTCGTCTTGAGCGTCACCCAGTGGGAACCCGCCGGAAGCTGGAACTTGACGAGCGGCGTGGTCTTCCCCGTGTCCTTGCCGTCGACGAACACGTATGACCACGGCGTCGAGTTGACATTCAGGAACCCCGGGCCCTTGGCCGGAGGCGGAGGCGGAGGCTCCGGACGGTCGACCTTGGGGGTGGTGGGTGACCGTTGGAGTGCGACCGAAACGGACTTGTCCTCCGGCTTCTCGAACTTGAACGTGATCTCCTTTTCCGCCCATCCCGCCTTGAGCAGGCGGAGCGTGTATTCCTTGCTGGTGTCGAGGTCCGAGATCTCAATCGGCGTCGTCCCCTTCTTCTCGTTATTGAGATAGACCTGCGCGCCCTGCGGCGTACTTGTCACGGCCAGCTTGGCCCTGGTCACGCCGAGCACGAACTTGATGGTGCGGGTCTCGCCCTCCTTCACCCGCACCTTCTCGGTGACGGGCTTGAGCCCCGTCTTTTCGGCCACCACAGTGTGGTCCACTTCGGCCAGGAGTTTCTCGTACTTGAGCGGGGTCGTGTTGACGAGAACAGCGCCGTCGATGGTGATCACCGCGCCCGGCGGGTCCGTTTCGACGATCAAATTGCCGAATTTCTTGAGCTTCTCATCGAGCGTGACAATCTTGTTGGCCGTTTCGTTGGGCTTGAGTTCGATCTCCTCCTTGAACGGCTTGTATCCTTCGCGCTGGACCGCGAGCTCGTGCCTCCCCGCCGAGATGGTCTTGTTGGTGTAGGGCGACGACTTGGCCACGGAAACGCCGTCGAGGAGGATCTCCGCGTCCATCGGCCGGGCGGTCACCACGAGCGTCGCCGGAGGGAGGGGGCCCTCCGGCGGTTTGCTCCCGCCGGGAATCACCGCAACGCCCGCCACTCCGAGCGCCGCGACCACGGCCAACACGGCCGTGATGACAAGCGGCTTGCGGTGCCGCTCGACAAACGAAACCCTGGTCCGCGCCGAGGGCGCGAACGCGGGCAGCTCGCCCGAGCGCGGGCGTGCCTTCTCTGACGACGACGGCCGCGGCGGAGAGGAAAGCCTGCCGATCGGCTGGGTCGGCGCGCCTATGGGCTTCGTGCCCTCGTCCGTGGCCAGTTCCAGCCCGGACCCCTGTTCGAAGACCACGGTGGCCGAATCCTGTGTGGGCTCCGCCGCCAGCGCCGCCGCCGTCGGCAGAATCGACGCGCCCGGACCCGGCGGCGGTTTGCGTCCCGGCGGCGGCTCGGGCCACTGGACCGGCTTGTCGCGGGGCGCCTGTGCCGCAGGGCGGGGTCCCGACGGGGGGAGCGGCGGCGCCGCGGGTTTCGCCGCGGCCTTGAATTCATCCTGTCGCTGGGCCTCGCGCGCGATCTCGTCGGCGAACAGGGTTTTCATGAAATTGCCGAGGTCGCGGCGGGAGTAGATCATCCCGGCCTGGACCATGAACCGCTGCAGGTCCTCCGACGCCTCGGACGAATGCTGGTACCTGTCATCCGCGTCCTTGGCGAGCCCCTTGAGCACGATCCGCTCGAGCGGCTCGGGGACCTTCCTGTTGTACGTCGTCGGGGGCATGATCTCGACGTTGCGGACCTTCTCCAGCGTCGAGAAGTCACTTTCCCCCACGAACAGGCGCTCACCCGTGATAAGCTCGTACAGGATGATCGCCATCGAAAAGATGTCGGAACGGCGGTCCAGCGGAAGTCCGCGGACCTGTTCGGGGGACATGTATCCGAACTTCCCCTTCAGGATGCCGGCCTGCGTCTTGGACGCCTTGTTGGCCGCCTTGGCGATGCCGAAATCGATGAGCTTCACGTCCCCGTCGTACGAGATGAGGATGTTCTGCGGGGAGACGTCGCGGTGCACGATATTGAGGTCGCGGCCCATCCCGTCCTTCTTGCGGTGCGCATACTCGAGCCCCTCGCACGTCTGGATGATGGCGTAGCACGCGCTCGCGATCGGCATGATCTCGCCGCGCTTCCGCAGCCGCTCGAAGATCGAACGGAGGTCCTTGCCGTGGACGTACTCGAGCGCGATGAAGTAGCTGTCGTCGATCTTGCCGAGGTCGAAAATCTGCGCGATGTTGGCGTGGTTCAGCTGGACGGCTATCTTCGCCTCGTCGATGAACATCGTGATGAACTCTTCGTCTTCCGCGATGTTCGGGAGGATCCGCTTGATGGCGACGAGTTTTTCGAAGCCCTCGACACCGATGGCCTTGGCCTTAAAAACCTCGGCCATGCCGCCCACATTGATGCGATCGAGAAGATAATACTTCCCGAATGGGACAGGCTTCCTCACCTTGCACGGCCCCTTCCCCGCACGCCGGCCTCCGCAGCCCCGAAAAGGGTTGCAAAAGCCCTTGTAATCATTTAGTTAATTATTCCATTGGCGCCGATAAGTCAATCATATTGCGCCGGCGCCCGAAAGGAGCCAAGCCATGCCGTTCTGTCCGGAATGCAGTTCCGCTTTCAAGGAAGGGACCGCCGAGTGCCCCGAATGCAAGGTCGCGCTCGTCACCAAGCTTGTCGAAGGCGAGACCGACGACTTCGTCGAGGTGTTCAGGGCGCAGTCACTGATGGAGGCGGAGTCGATCGAGTCGGCGCTCAAAGAGAACGGCATCGAGACCTTCCTCAGGAACACGGGGATCCCGGCCATGCCGATGATGGGAGAGGAAGGCGCCATCGTCATCGAGGTCCGTGCCGACCAGGCCGCCGAGGCGAAGGACATCATCACGGAGCTCGAAGAGACGCCTCCGCCCGAGATCGACGAGAACGCCGGCGGGGACGGGAAGAAGAGCTGATCACCTGCACCCGTCTTCCGAATACCCGACGACCGCCCCGTCCTTCACTTTGACGCAGCGCTTCGCGTAGACCCACAGGTCCGCGCGGCCGCCTCCCGCGCCCCCGTCGGCTCCGCGCCGGATCTCGTCGGGCGCGCCCATCGAGGCCACGAGGGCGTCTTCGTTCATCCCTTCGACGACGTTCTTCGCGTCGATCGCCTTCCTGATCTCGGCGCCGCGCGCCTCGATGGCCGGCCGCGGATCGCGCTCCACAAGATACAGCCCCAGCAGCTGCTCGAACTCGGCCGCGGTCTCGACGTTGGGCTGGAGCACCAGGATGTGCGGCCGGTCCGTGAAGGTCTTGTCCACCTTCAGATAGACCCACGGGTAGAAACGGGGCGTGAGCAACGGGCGTTCCGCCGGGGGGAACTCTATCCTCTCGATCTCCGCCTCCCGCCCGGCCGGAATCGTCCCATCCTCTTTGCCCGGCGGAATCGGCAGGCCGTCAAGCCCCTCGATTAGGCGCAGTTCCGAGAACCTCCTCGACGCGATCAGGTAGCTTTTCCGATCGCCGAAGAACTGACCGTAGTGCATGGACGACCGCAGGAACATCCGCTTGCCCGAATAGCGGCGGCTCACCGCATCCTGGTCGGATTTCTTCAGTGTGGGGCCCGTTGCGCAGGCCGCAACACCCGCCGCAACCGCCGCCAGCCACAGCGCTTTCGGAACAACACGTTTCAAATTCGCACACCTCCTCAAAGATCTCATGTCGTGTCCTGCACTTTCCTTTCCTCGTGCCGCGTGTCTTGCACCTCATGCCGCATTGCCTCAGGCCCTCAGCGCCTCGGCCGGGTCCATGGATGCCGCCCGGGTCGCCGGGAACGCGGCGCCGATGAGGCAGAACGTGACGGCGAAGATGAGCGCCCCGGCCGCGATGCCGGGCGTAAACATGAAGAACTCATCGGGTTTGTAGGGAAACGGCGGTATGAAACGGGCGGCGGCCAGGTTCACTGCGCGCGATCCGGCCCACCCCAGCAGGATCCCCACGGTCCCCGACACGGCGCCGATGCACGCCGCCTCACCCAGAATCAAAGCGCGGATGTCGCCGCGGGTGGCGCCCACCGACCGCATGACGCCGATCTCGCGCCGGCGCTCGTAGATTACCATGAAGAACGTGTGCGCAATGTTGACCGCGGCCAGCGCGACGATGAGCACCGAGAACATCGTGAGCAGAAGCGTCGCGATCGTGAGGACCCCGCCGACGGTTTTCTTGGTCTTGTCGACCTCGAACCCCATCGACTCGATGGCCGCGCCCGCCTCGGCCACGTCGGAGGCCCTCTCCGTCGTGACGTAGGCCATCTTGTAGACCTGCTTCTGCTTCGCGCCGTAGTCCGAGTTGAACCTCCTGACGTATTCGAGGGGAATGGTGATTCCGACGAGCACCGCCTTGGGCGAGACGCCCACCACCCGGCAGGGGTACTCCCTGACCTTTGAAGGGTCCGGGTTGCCGCCCAGGTAGCTCTTCCCCACCACCAGCTTGAAGTCGATCTTGGTGACCGCCTCCCGGGAGAGCTTCGGCAGCTTCAGCGCGTCCGAGAAGTTCGAGTTGTAGAGTTCCAGGAGGTGCGTCGACGCAACGACCGGAATGGGACCGTCGGGGTCGTACTCGAACTTGAGACCCGGGTGGACGTCCTCCGCCACGATGGCGGGGTCGATCCCCGTGGCCGCAAGGTCGGTGTACACGCGCTTCCCGAAGAACTGGCCGTATGCCTGGATCGGGACGCCCAGGACCATCTCGGGCGCGACCGCGGCGACCCCCGGGATTGCGCGGATTCGGTCGAGGGAGTCATCGGTGATTGCCCCCCCTCCAAGGAGGCCCGGCGTCGAGAACGAAAACAGGTTCAGCGAGCTCTGCCGAGGCACAACCTCGATCACGTTGACCGGCAGGTGCGACAGGACGTCCCCCAGCACGACCTTCCTGATCCCCGCGCCCAGTGAAAGGAAGAACACGAACGCGGCAATCCCGACGATGATCCCCACCGAGGAAAAGGCGAATGTCTTCCGGTTCCTCACGAGGTTCCTGCCGATGAGTCCCGCCCTTCCCGGACTTCCCTTCGCCACTTCTCGTCACTCCTCGAATCTGCCGCCCTGCATTCGGACGACGCGCGTCGCCCTGCGCGCGAGGTGCTCCTCGTGCGTCACCACGACGAGCGTGATCTTCTCCTCCCGCCTGAGCGAATCGAAAAGGTCCAGGATCGAGTCGGCGGTGGCGTAGTCGAGATCGCCCGTGGGTTCGTCGCACAGCATCAGGACCGGCTTGAGCAGGAGTGCGCGCGCGATCGCGACGCGTTGTTTCTCGCCCCCGGAAAGGCTCGGCGGCCTGCGCCCCGCCTTGTCGGCCATTCCCACCCGGGCAAGAAGCTCGGCCACCCGCGCCGCCACTGACGCGGCGGGGTCCCGCACGAAATATGACGGAAGCATGGCGTTTTCGGCGCAGGTGAGGTGGTCCAGCAGGTTGAAGTGCTGGAAGATGAACCCGATCTTCGAGTTCCGGAACGCCGACAGCCCGCGGTCATCGAGGCCCCGAAGCATAGTCCCAGCGACGCGCACGTCCCCGGCAAAATCGGTGTCGAGCCCGCCAAGGACGTTGAGCAGCGTGGTCTTCCCGCAGCCGGACACGCCCATCACGCACACGAACTCGCCCTGCCCCGCCGAAAGATCCAGACATCGGAGTACCTCCTTCTCGAGCCCGTCCGAGCGGTAGCTCTTGTGAAGGCCGGTTACGCTGACAACGGGTTCCATGGTCCGGGGCCCGGTGCTTCAGCGGAAGTTCAACGCCACGTCAAGCTTGAGCCCGCCCGGCGCCGCGCGCACCGCGACGACCCCGTCGGCGAGGCGCGCAAGGACGTCCTTGACCAGGTCAAGGAACGACTGGACAAACAGAGTTCCGCTGCCAACCCCGAGGTGCTCCTTCTTCACGGATTTCAACGCGCGGGCGATGCTTCCGAAATTGACGTAGAGGACTTCGGACCCGTCGGACAACAGGAGATCGCGCGCGGAATCGCCCGATACCTTTTCGAGAATCCCGCCGGGGGCGCCGCCGGCCAGGCCGACCGCCCGTTCCAGCCTTCCAGGACCGTACGCCCCGAGGAAGAGCCGGTCCTTGAATGTCCACGCCGATTCGAACCCCGAGCCGATCTGCGCGGTCTTGAAGCGGACCGCGTTGACCTGCCGCTCCGTGACCGCCACGCCGTGGGCCCTAAGGCCGTTCTCGAACTCGAGCATGGCGGCACTCGCGCGCGCGGGGTCCCGAAGGCTCACGGCGTACGCGAGATTCACCAGCTTAAGGTGTGCACCACCGCGAATCCCGTGCGCGATCACCTCCCCTGCCAGCTCAAGATTCCCCGGGAACACGGCATAAGTCAGGTCCCCCGACAGCGCGGGGATGATCTTTTCGTCGGGATCTATCTCGGCGAACTTCTGCATCCAGCCGAAGATGGCCTTGTTGAGTTGAAACGTCTCGGCCGGCGCGTCCCTCTTCATCTTGGCGTAGAGTTTCTGGAGATCGGCCGAACCCTTGAAGACCGCGAGCGCGTCCTCGCTCACGGTCTTGAGCATCGCGGGGGCAAGTTTCGGCGTGCCGGCCATGTAGGACGCCGCCGTCGCCGCCGCCGAGTCCGAAAGCCCGAGGAACACCTCGAGCGAAAAGCCGTTTTCGATGGAAAGCGCGGCCAACATCCCCTTGAAGTGCTCGCGGGCGGCTCTGAACATCTCGGCGGCCCTGCGGCTCATCAACGGGACCTTGTCCGCACCCGCACCCTCGTTGACGAACACGTGGACGTCGGCGCCGGTCCTGGCCTTCCCGAGCATTCGCTTGTACGACGGGGCGGAGTCGAGTCCGTTTTGCAGCCGGCGGTCGACCAGTCTGCGGATCGCGTCGACGCCGCCGGCCGCATCCCCGAAGACCGCGTACCCCTCGTACACGGCGTACGCAAACAAAGGCCGGTCGCCGGCGGGCGTCTGCCGCAGGATAGTCGTGATCCTGGACTGCTTGTAACCCTGGGTCCCGTAGAGTTCCGCCCTCTCCTGCTCCTTTGCCAGCCTCCGCACCGTCTTGTCGAACGTGCCGGCGTCGTCGACGCCTATGACGAACAACGGCACGTCAACGTCCTTGCCCTCCTTCTTGACGGTTTCCAGCGTCACGGCGAGCCCCTTGTCCGGGTCCAGGCCCGCCTTGAGCCATCCCCCGCGGTCGAACGGGTTGAACCCCAGCCTGCCTGAGAGGTCACGCACCACGTCCTTGGCCTGTTCGCCCACCGATGAGCCTTCGAACCGCCCCAGGAGCTTTCGGAGTCTCTGAAGTGTCGCGGACGGCGCAGGCACGACGACGGCGTTCGCGGCCTCGCGGGACAAAAGCCTCGTCACTTCGACGCGTTCACGAACGCAGCCGCGGCAGGACGCGGCCGCCGCTGCCGCCGCCGCACACATGAACATCGCGCCCAACGCGCGTGAGGAACGCCGCATCGTGACCTCTCCGTGTTGTCCGCGTTCTTCCCTGAACCCGGCGGCCCGGCCTACCGGATGTCGATCTTGATCAGCTTGTTCCCGATGAGCAGCACGTCGCCCACCGCCAGCGTCTCGGAATCCCTGATTCGGACGTACGTCTTGTTGGCGCTGCCGAGGTCCTTGATGAAACAGCCGCCGTTTCTGAATATGACCTTCGCGTGCTGCGCCGACATGAACCCGTCCATGGGGAAGACTATCTCCCCCTTTTCCCGGCCGACCGTGATCTCGTGTTCGACCAGGAGGTGGACGTCGCCAATCCGCGCGCCTTCGAGGACCTGCACGAGCCGGCCCCAGTATCCGGTAACGGGGCTGCCCAGGACGATCGAATCGTCGCCCTGCGACCGCACCTGCTGTATCTCCTCGATCGCCGCGGCGGCGTCGAAACGGAGGAGCTGCCGGCCAAGCCGGATCAGGTCGCCCGCGGCGAGCGGACGCTCTGCCTTGATGCGGACGTACACGCCGTTGAGACTCTTCTCGTCGATGACGCGCAAAACACTGCCCTCGTCGAGGGTGAATCTCGCGTGAAGCGGCGAGATGAACTTGTCGTCGGGAAAGAGCATCAGCCCCTTGCTGCGCCCGAGCATCATCTCCCTGGCCGAAAGCGTGAACGTGGCGCCGTCGCTGCCGTCCGGATTGACCACGACGAGCCTAACGATGGGTTTCGGCGGCGCCTCCACCACCGGGGCGTGCATGAATATCGTCTTTCCGCGCGCGGCCTCGGGCGCCGCCGTCTCGGCGAACCTGAACCCGCAGTGCCCGCAGAACATGAAGTTGGCGGGGATGACGTTGGCGCACTTGGGACAGTGTTTTTCGGCCGCCGGCGCCGTTGCAAAAGGCGGCTGGGAAACGGGCGCGGCGGCCGGCTGGAGCCTGGGCGTCAGTTCATACGGCTGCGGCGCGGGAGAAGGCGGCGCGGAAACCGGCGGTTCGGAGACAAACGCGGGGGCCGGAGGCTCCGTCACCATCGCGGCCGGCTGGGAAAACTGCTGAACGGAGCCGGGTATCGCCTGGTCCCACGAACCGCCCGGAACCACGGGCGCCGGCTGTGGAGGAACGGACGGCGCCGCCGGGGCCGGCCTCTTCTTGATGTTCGTCAGCGGCACCGCCACCTCGGCAGGGTGCACGCCCTTGAGCTCGGTCCCGCAGAAAAGGCAGTAGATGTAGTCGTCCGCGTTCTCCTGCTTGCAACTCGGGCATATGATCATGGTCCTGCTCCCCGTAGAAATTTTTGCGACGACGACGATCACGTGTACCCGATAAACCCGGGGCTGTCAAGCGCGCTGGGTCGAAAAAAAAGTCCAAACGTCCCCGGTTTCAGGGAATTCGGTATCCCACCACCACCGCAGCGTAGTCCACCGAAACCTCGCCCGTTCCTGTTCCGCTCGCGACTGTCGGCGCAACTGCAAAACTCATCTGCTTTTGATCGCCAAACAACAGACGCGAGATGGCACCCGCGTCCGTGATACTCCATTGGAGAAGGGTCGGAACGCCAGGCGGGCTCGAGTTTGAAACCAACACCTTCCATCTGCCTTCGTCCCATGCCATGAGATCAACGCCGAAGACTTCGGACGCCGTCGGATACCCCACGCCGCCGGAATAGAACGTCACGTCAGCGGACCTCCACACAACCGCCTCTGCGGACACGCCGGTCGCACCTAACAACACCCTGACAACTTGACCCGGCCGGGAACCCGTTCCCCCATCCAATTCCCACGTTTCGCCGCTTAGCACGTCGCCGACGGCGCGCCCGCCAAAAAGAACGGTTTTGCCGTCCGTGCATGCCATCGCGTGTTTCTCGCGCGCAGACGGGTTCCCGTCGCCGTCGGGGTCCGAAGGGGCTAGTTTGGCCCAACTCTCGCCGTTCCATTCCCAGCCTTCGGCCGTGGGGCAGTCGTTGACTGCGCAACCTCCGAACAACAGGACTTTCTCTCTATCACCGTCATATACCAACGCGTGGTTCTCCCTCGCCGACGGATTCCCATCGCCTTCAGGATCGGAAGGCTCTTTGCTCACCCAACTCGTGCCGTCCCACTCCCACGTTTCACTGCTCGGGCAACCGTCACTGGCGCACCCGCCGAACAACACGGTTTTGCCTCTAGCAACATCGAAAGCCAAAGAGTGCCTCTCCCTAGGGGCTGGGTTTCCATCGCCCTCCGGATCGGCGGGCGTCTTTTTTGCCCAACTTGCGCCGTCCCATTCCCATGTTTCGCCGCCGCCCGAGCTGCCCCCAAACAGAACGGTTGTCGCACGCACCGAGTCGAACACAATGGCATGCGAGTGCCTCGGCGACGGATTCCCGTCGCCCTCGGGATCCAACGGCAGCTTCTTCGCCCAACTCGCTCCATCCCACGTCCACGTTTCGCCGTCGGACATCCCGTCGTATCCGCCGAACAGGACTACGTTTGCACGCGCGCTGTCGTACGCGAGCGCATGCCACTCGCGCAATGACGGGTTTCCGTCACCCTCGGGATCGGAAGGCGCCTTGTTCGCCCAACCCATCCCGTCCCACTCCCAAGTTTCACCGTTGGAAACGCCGGTGTCCCCACCAAACAGGACGACTCGCCGACGCACGCTGTCGTACGCCAACGCGAGTTTCTCGCGCCCAGAAGGGCCGCCGTCGTGCTCGGGATCGGCCGGGCCGGTCTTCGCCCAGCTTGCCCCATCCCACTCCCACGTCTCGTCGTTCGCGCAAACTACGGCATCGCACCCGCCGAAAAGGACGACCTTCCGCCGTGAGCCGTCGTAGAAGAGGGTGTGCCCGTGGCGGGCCGAGGGGTTGCCGTCGCCGTCCGGGTCGGTCGGCAGACGTTTTTTCCAACTCGTCCCGTCCCATTCCCAAGTGTCGTCGTTCCGTATGCCGGAGTCTCCGCCGAACATAACGGTTTTGCTCGTCGCCAAGTCATACGCCATGGCGTGGGAAATGCGCGCGGACGGGTTCCCATCGCCTTCAGGATCCGAAGGCACCTTGTTTGCCCAACTCGTGCCGTCCCACTCCCACGTGTCGCCTTTGTACCCCCCATCGTATCCGCCAAAAAGAACCGTCTTCCCTCGTGAACCGTCGAACGTCAGTGCGTGTTCCCAACGAGGTGCCGGATTCCCGTCACCCTCGGGGTCGGAGGGTGTCTTCTTCGCCCAACTTCCCCCGTCCCATTCCCAAGTCTGGGCGCTCACGACGCCAGTCGTCCCCCCGAACAGAACCACCCTCCCTCGGCGGTTGTCATACGCCATCGCGTGCGACGAAAGAGGCGGAGGATCACCGTCACCCTGCGGGTCGGCAGGGGCCTTTTGGTTCCAGTTTGTGCCATCCCACTCGAACACGTCATTCAGTCTTTTTGCCCCGTCATACCCGCCGAAAAGCACCCCTCTTCCGCGCGCGGCATCGTATGCCGCTCCATGTTCCGATCGCTTGCCTGGGTCCACCGACACCCGTTTCCTCCACACGCCCGCACCGTGCGATCGCAACAACGGAGGGTGCCCGACGAAGTCAAGACCATCACCAACGCCCGCCTCCGCGGCTCCGGTCCGAACGAGATCCCCGCCAAACCAGTCCCGCACTTCGTACGAATGCGGGTTCTCGAACCCGCTTCCCGCGACCTTGAACCCCATCGTCACAGTCCATTCAACGTCACGCACCTTCACCGCAGGACTCCTGTTGCAGCCGGAGTCGTAGGCCACAACGAAAACCTCGACCCGATCGGCACGTTCGAGATCAATGGTCCCAAAACTTCCTCCGCCCGCCGTGTTGCGACCGATCCCCGTTGCGGTCGCGGGGTCTGGCGCGTCGTACGCCAGCACCCATGCTGTGTCGGCGTCTACGGCGTTCACTCCGCCGACGATTTGGAACGTCTTGACCCCGGCGGAGGCATCGCTTCCCCACGGGACGCGCCTGTAGACGATCCTGTCGGCCGTGTTGACGTCCGGCGCCGCGGGCGGTGTCGCGTCGGCCGGCACCGTCACCCCGGACAGATCGACCGGCGCCCCCGCATTCCCCGCAGCGTCGGTGAGCACAACCTTGGGCGTCTGCGACCACTCTCCAGTCCCGGCGGTGAGCGTGAGGTCGAATTCGTAGTACAGTCCCGGGCTTGAGCCTGCCGTCTTCACGACGGTCCACATCCCCGTGAGACCCGAGATCACCGGGTCGGTCAAAAGCGGTTCATTCACCGTGAAACCGATCTTCGCAGTGTTGCCGATCCCGACCTTCGTCACGCTTGCCAACGGGCATGTCGCGCCCGGGACGAACCTCACCGACGCCGTTCCTACCCCCGGCGGCATGAAGTCGAATGTCACCGTGCCGGTGAAACTGAATACAGCCACGTTTCCAGCCATGTCCGCGGTCGTCACTGTGACGCCTTTTTGCCCGCCGCCGTCGGCCGCCCCCGCGACGCGGGTGTACGTGAACGTGTAAGGGCCGGCGCCCGTCTTCGACGCGAAAGCCATCGCCTTGCCACCAAGAGAAACCGACGGGTTTTGCGGCGGATCCTCGTTCGTCGTGAAAACTGCCGTGACCGTCTCTCCGTGCTTCGCCAGGACGTTGCTGTTCGGATTGTTCGTCGTGAGCGTCTGTTCCGTCACGACGGGCGGCGTTGCATCCACGCCGAATCCATCTCCGGAAAGATCGGCGACTGCGTTCCCCGCCTTGTCGGTCAGATCGACTCTGACCGTGAACGCCCCATCCATCCCGCTGGCGGCAGTCTTGGCGTACGTGAAGCTCGTGTCCGTCTCCTGCACGGGAGCGCCGAAGAAGGCGGGCTGTTCAACCCCGCTCTTATAGACATGAATCACCGGTCTCGCGGGGCTTCCCGAAAGTGGTTCACTCGCGTTGATGGTGTACAGGATTGCGTCGTTGAGCTTGTACGCCGCCTGTCCAGGTTTCGCCGAAATCATCCAGGGAGCAGAAAAGTCGAACTCCACGCTTCCGCTCCCGTACCCGCTGTTCCCGGCGGCGTCCGTCGCCTTGACCTCGATCGCCTTGACGCCGCCTGTGTCGCCGGCCTGAACCGCGTAAGCGCACGCGTAGTTTGGGCTTGTCGCCTGCCACGCCCCGCAGCTCATCGCCGCGCCGCCCACCGTCGCCTTGATGCCGGTTCCAACATCCTCGCTGCAATCGAAACGGACCGTCACGACCTCGTACCCGCTCACACGGCTGTACCTCGCCTTGTCGGCCGCCGCCACGCCGACGACCGGTTCCTTCGAGTCAACAAAGAACGCCCATCCCGCTTCCGGCGTCACCGCACGTTCGTTCCCCGCCACGTCCGAGACCGAAAACCCCTGCACCAAGAACGACCCCTGCGGAGAGCTGTCGGTCAAGGGATACTCGTACGAATAGTTTATCTTCCCCGGCGTCACGTCGATCGGCAAAAGCGTGATTGTCTCGGTTCCGTTGCTCGCAGTCAGCGTCGGAGGACCAGAGAGCGTCTCGGTGGCCGACAGAACCACCCGCACCGTGTCCCCCTTCTTCGCCGCCTTCGGCGTTATGTCCAGACCGGCGACCTGCGGCGCCACGTTGTCGATCTCCACCGTCCCGGCACTCGCCACCGTCCCGTTCCCCGCTGCATCCTGCACCGAGACAGTCACCCCGTAGAACGGCGCGCTCCCCGCATCAGGAGCGGTCCCCGTGTACGTGTAGCTCAGCCCCGTGCTCGACGTCTTTGACATAGGCACCGGCGCGTCCACACCATTGTTGAACGCCACGGCAGGGTCCGCGCCCGGCGTCTCGCTCACGTCGAACGTGAGGGTGAACTGCCCGCCCTTGGCCACGCGCGCCGGGCTGAGCACGGCGTTGCTCACCGTGGGCACAACGCCGTCGAGCGTGAGAGTCCCGGTCGCGGGGGTAGTAGCCGGATTGCCCACCACGTCCGTCGCTGTCGCTGAGAGGTTGAAAATTCCGTTGTCGGCGTCCTTCACCGTGTACGTCCACGAGTAGCTCGTCCCCGAGCCCGTGGGCGTCCCGAGCGCCAGGGTTCCGCTGTCGAGGGAAATCCCCGCCGGGTTGAGCGCCTCGCTCGCCGCCACGCCGACCGTCACGAGCTCACCGAGCCGCGCCGGGCGGTTGTTTGGCTGGACCGACAACACAAGCGCGGGGCCGGTGAAGTCGTACTCCACACTCGCGCTGCCAAAACCGATGTTCCCCGCCGCGTCCAGGGCCCCAATCGAGACCTCCTTCGTGCCTTCGCCTTCCGTCCCGTTCACCGAGTATGTGCAAGTGCAGTTCGGGCTTGTGGCCTGCCACACGCCGCAACTCATCGGTGCCCCGCCGATCATGACCGCAAGACCCGCCCCCACGTCCTCGCTGCTGTCGAACGTCAGCGTCACCGCGTTGAACCCCGTCACCGCGCTGTACTTTTTCGAAGTCATCGAAACGTTTGTCACCTGCGGCACCGTCGAGTCGATCAGAAACCGCCCTCCCGCCGCGTCCGCAAGAACGTTCCCCGCCCGGTCCTCAATGGTGATCGCAATCTCCCTCTCCCCGTCGGCGTCGCCCTCGTTCACCTTGTAGCCGAATTCGAAGTTGTTCCCCGGCAGCGCGTTGCCGTTGAGCACCGCGTCGCCGACCATGACGATCGGCAGAGTTTTTAGCTCCTCGCTCGCCGTGAACGCGACAGTCACCGTGTTCCCCGTCTTCGCAACCGCGGGCGCGACGACCGGCGTCCCGTCAAGCGCAGGCGGCCTGAAGTCGAACACAATCGTCTTTTCGAGCGCGATGGAGGCGTCATTCCCGGCAGTGTCGGTGAGGTCAACGAGAACACCCATTCCTCCCACGGCCCCCTCCAATGCACGTTCGGTTGACCCGGTGGGCGGGAACGTGTGCCGCCCCTCCGGGGCTCTGGGGAATCCTGCGGGTCTTCCGATCCCAGGGCTTCCAGCCTTCGCAGCCGAAGCGGCTGCTTCGGCGGAGTAGGCCGCGCCCTGGGCCAGAAGAATGCCGCCCCGTTTGCGGGCTCCGGCAACTACCGGAGGAGGAGAAGGCGACGTTTCGGGCTCATTTCCCGTTGCGGTGTAGGTGTAGACGTAGTCGAGGCCGGACGAGACGTCCAACGCGAGAGGCGTGAGGCGTGAGGCAGTTGAGAGCGAAACGACGGGATCGGAGGCAAGCGGCTCGGACACCGTGAACTTCATCGTCACTACGCCGTCTTTCTTTGCCGGCGAGCCGATCACAAACACCTTGCCGGCCGGGACTGACGGCGCGATGAAGTCGAACTTCAGGCTCTTGCCGGAAAGCTCACCCGACTCGTTCCCGGAGTTGTCCGTAAGTACAATGAAAATCGGTGATTCGACGCCCTGCGGCTCGTCGCCCGCGGCGGAGTAGTAGTAAACGTAGTTGAGCGTGGAGGGATTCGAAACGAGAGAAAGAAGGCGGTCGGTCCCGGCGCTCACGGTCACGACCGGAGGCTTCAGGAGTTCCTCAGAAACCGCGAAGCTCACCGTAGCCTTCGCGCCTCTACTTAGGGCTCGCGCAAAAATAACTTCACATTTCTGACCGCCGATGCATCCCGTCCGACTTCGTTGCGCGTCGCTTACGTACCTCTGGTACGCGGCGCTCCGCACGCCTCGCCGGCCGGGCGCCTCGACGCCCATAAATGCGAAC
>JACRCP010000195.1 GCA_016218965.1 Deltaproteobacteria bacterium
CTTCACATTTCTGACCGCCGATGCATCCCGTCCGACTTCGTTGCGCGTCGCTTACGTACCTCTGGTACGCGGCGCTCCGCACGCCTCGCCGGCCGGGCGCCTCGACGCCCATAAATGCGAACTTATTTTTGCGCGAACCCTTAGGACGGCGGGCATGACAGCCACATCGCCCTTGATGACCGGGGAGTCCGAATCGATGTTCTCTGTCTTCACGCACCGCCCGACCTTCCCATTGCATGCCCAGCCGGACGGACAGTCCGCCGCCGCCCGGCACGCAACCTGCGCCTCGGGAGGGATGCCGAGGTCGGAAGTGCACGCCGACGCCAGGGCGCACCCGGCAAAAACTGCGACGACCCAAGACAGTGTTGGCGCAGGCAGGAAACACAGGCGTGAAACCCGACGCCAAGACGTTGGGAACATCGCACCCTCCTTCGCGTACCAATCGTTTCGACGGACCCTGCAGGGCCTGCCGTCCGACAGTTGCGCTGAAGAACACACAGACGGGAGTCTGAAGTTGGACCATCCACTCATCGCCATTCTACCAGCGCGCTGCCGCGCTTGACAAACCCGCACGGCTAACATATTGTCATTGCTAGGTAAATTCGAGGCATGTCCTGCTCGGACCTGCAGGAGGACCCATGAACAAGTCCCAACTCATCACACTGCTCTCCGAGAAGACCGGCATCCCCCGAAAAAGGGCCGAGGTTGCCGTCAATACGATCTTCGACTCGATGGCCGAGGCCCTCGTCAAGGGCGACCGGATCGAGATCAGGGGTTTCGGGAGTTTTGCCACCAAGGTGTACAAACCCTACACCGGCAGAAACCCCAGGACGGGAGAGGCCATCAGCGTCCCCGCCAAGCGCCTTCCGTTTTTCAAGGTCGGGAAGGAAACCAAGGAAAAGGTCGACCACAAGGCTCTCTCCCAGTGACGCGCCGGACGCGGCTCGCTCCACCGCCGGCGTTTTATACAGCGCGCCATAACTGCGCATACCGTCGTTGCTCCTCGCCTCGTCATTGCGGCGTACCGTCAAGTACGCCTCACTCCTCGGCTTCGTCGCGCCTCGGTCTGCTGGGTTCTGGCGCGTTGTCGAAACTCGTGCGCATGGACTTGTGGCGTTGCGTATAGTGCGATTTCGTGGCTGCTGCTAGTTCGGTGTTCTGATCTTCCCATCATCTGCGAAACTGTAGTAGCTTGCGCCCGCCACGATCAGGTGATCGAAAAAACGCAGTCCCACTGCGGACGCGGAATCGGAAAGCCGAATTGTCAGGAGCCGATCCTCGGCGCTCGGGGCCGGGTCTCCCGAGGGGTGGTTGTGGAGAACGGCTATCGCCCCGGCACCCCGGACAAGCGCCTCCTTGAGGACGAGGCGCGTGTCCACCAGGCACTGGGATGCGCTTCCCACCGAGCACAGCTCATCCCCCAGGGGACGCAGGCCGGTGTCGAACATGGCGCATACCACGAGTTCGCGGTCGGCGCCGTGAAACCGGGCCCGGAACATCTCGAAGAGGTCCCTGCTTCGCCTTACGGGCCGGCGAGAGGCGGCCGAGGACAGGCTCCGCCGCCCGAGCTCGCATGCGGCCTTGAGCACCGCGGCCTTGGCCTCGCCGATGCCCCTGATGGCGGTCAGCGAGGCAAGCGGGGCGGCGTCCAGCCCCTCGACCCCGCCGAGCCTCTCGAGAATCTCCATCGAGAGTTCGAAGACCCCCCCGCCCGCGCCCACCCCGGTACCGAGCACTATCGCAACCAGCTCGGCATCGCCAAGCGCCTTTGCGCCCATGCGCGCGAGCCGCTCCCTGGGCCGCTCGCACGCGGGCCATTGTTTGAGTGCCATCGTGTGCCTCCAACCCGAAAACCCGGTTGTCTGTTTTGCAACTCCCGGACCACCCGCGGAAGGCGGCTTCGAGCCTCTGTTTTTGGATGCGGCCCCCGACGTCGAGCGGAGGAGCGGAGGGACTCAACGGGCGGAAAAAGGCCGGGCACCGGCGGAATCCGGCCCCGGCCCAGTTGGTCCACGAGCAGCGGGGTTTCTAGAGTCTGCTCAGGTCGAAATTGCCGAGGTTGTTGTTTCCCAACACGACTTCCACGCGGATCGGTCCCGCGAAAAACCGCGAAACGCCCTCGGAGTCTCGACCGCTGAGACGCAGGTCGTAGTATCCCGGCTGAAGGTTCGAGATTGTGTAGCCCCCGGCCGCGCACTCGGGCGTGTCCGAGAACACCGTCAACCCGCCGGGTGAAACGAGCACAATCTCGACACGGGAGACCCCGGCGGAGGCGCAGTCGGACCCCCCGTCGAAGGTCCACGTGAACGACACGATCCCCGTCTCGACAGAAGATGCAAGGTCGATCAAACCGTAGTCGTTGGCGCCGACGTTTATCGGCAGCGGCACGCGCGTTTCGTACAGCCGCGCGCCGGCGACATCAAGCCCGTAGAGGACTAGTGTGTAATCCCCCCTGACGAATTCGGTGATGGTCGCGCCGTGTTCGTCGCACGACGCGTTCGTGTTGAAGACGGTCTGGTCGAGCGAGTCAAGTATGACCATCTGGACCGTACTCACTCCCGCGGTCTTGCAGTCCTCCAACCCGCCGAATGACCAGAAGAACGTCACGTCCCCCAGGACGTATCCGAGCGTTGTCGTCCCGAGGTTGACGCCGCCGGGTATGACGTCGGCGGCAGCAGTCCCCTGGTACCTGAGGTACCCGCCGCCGTCAAGTCCGTTCAAAACGACGTGGTACGATCCGGGAAAAAAGTCGGTCACGACGACACTCCCATCGGTGCAATCGAGCGTCTCGTCGAACTCCTCTAACCCGCTCTCGGCGCGAACGACGACGACCTGCACGAATTCGACCTTGGCGTCTTTGCACGTCGCCGCGTTGTCAAACGCCCATCGCAGACTGATGTCACCGGTGAGCGATCCGGGATCGCCGCACGCGGCCGCCGCCGCCCACGCGGCCGCCAGCACCGTGGCTCTCTTCATGCCGCCTTCTCCGTTCCCCCTTCGATTGTGCCGCCCGCGGCTACTCCGCTGTCCCGCTTATCGTGCCGATCGTTTCCAAAACGTTGCCGTCCGACTCCGCGTCGACAATCTGGAGCTTGATGTATGTCGGCGCGGGAGGGGCAAACGTGGTCAACGGGTCCGCGTCATCCAGACTGGTGTCGCTCAACTTGCAGGCCCCCGGCGCCTGCACCGTCTTCGCAAGCCTCTTGACCTGGTTGACCTTGTAGATGGTCGGCTGGAGCACGCCGTTGATCCGCGCATTCAACTGCACGTCCACCGGGGACTGCTTGACCCAACGGACGATGGCGCTTGCCACCGACTCCAGCGGGAATGCCTCTTCGTTGCTGATGGTGGTCACGGGCTTCAGCACGACCCCCCCCTCGGCGTCGGTGACGTAGATGCCCGGGCTCGTCGTCCAGAGTCCAAAGATGCCGCTCTCCCGCTCGGAGAAGAGCGCGTTGAAGTTGAAATCGCACAGATTGGCCGTGAACGTCTGCGACCCGCCGTTGAGCAGGGCAAACGCGCCCGACGGGCAGATGATGTTCATGGAGTTGGGGCCGGGCACGCCGCCCGCGCACGCCCCCTGCGGTCCGAACTCGATGTTGTTGTACGCGTACGTCCACACCTGGTACCCCTCGGCCCAGATGTTCGTGTTGCTGTCCCACTCGTTGTTCCCGGTGTTCCCGCCCGCGTCGCCGCAGTAGCCGTCGAGGTTCGTGTCGAAGAACGGCTCTCCGGGGTCGCAGAGCCAGTTGTCGTTCGCGTCAACGTACGGCTCGGGGAGGTCGACGAACGGTTCGCTCTTGCTGAAGTTGCTCCCGTTGTACGCCACCCAGGCGGAGCACTCGCCGGTGTCGGGATTGATGTTGACCGCCTTGCAGACATCGTCCCCTGCGGTGAGCAGGGAATTCCCGTCCTGGTCACGGAAGTAGTCCGAGCGCGTGAAGTCGCCGTCGCCGTTGTTGTCGTCGAACTCCTCCTCGCCGGTAGTCACCGTAATCGCGGTCACCAGGCCGTCCCGCGGATTGTAGGTGTGTCCGCTCGCCGTGTAGCTGGGCTCCCCGACCACGGGGGCAACATCAAGCGGAGGCGGATTTATCTTGCGGATCCGGGCGTCGCCCTTGCTGTCGTCCGAAACCACCTGCGGCGTGATCGTGCCGCCTTCGGAACGGAAGTGAATCGTTGTCGGCCTTTCTACAAAGTTGGAGTACCTGTCACCCAGAAAAGTCGTGAACACGTATTCCACGTTCTCTTTCTGGTCAATGACTTGTTCATCGAAGTTCACCGCAAGCGCAACGCGGGTCTTGTCAAACGTCATTGGGGCACTTAGCTGGATGTATTTCGCCGAAGGTTTCGCGCCGATGATCGGGATGACGTCGGTCACGCCCGTTACGGTCGTAGACCCCATGGTCGCTCTGGCGGTCACCGTCACCGTCGTGGCGACAGTGCCCGAGATAATGACCGTCGACACCTTCCCATCGAGGTCCGTATACGACTTGTAGGCGATGAGCGAAACGCCTCCGGGCGAGCTGCTCAAGGTGAAGTTGACCTCCTGTTTCTCGGGGAACGGCTCGCTGTTGTTGTCGAGCACCTTGAACTGGATGGCGGCGCTTTCGTTGTAGCCCGAGTGTTTTACGCCAAGCACGTTGGGGTTCACCGAAAGGAACTGGATCGATCCGAGCGTGATGAGCTGCACCTCGACCTTCCCCTGGACCTCGTCGCCGTTGTTCGGCACGCCGTCGGGGTCGTAGTCCCCCGTGATCCGGGCGAGCCCCGCGGAGGTCCCGCCTTTCAGGTCGACGGTGGCCATCCCGTTGGTTGTGAGCGCGATGGCCGCCCCCGTGCCGGACTGCACGAACGTCGAGGCCGAAGTGGCAAACGAAATCGGCGTTCCGTCCGGCGCGGGCTGGCCGTTCGCCTGGAAGGCAAACCCATTGATCTCGACCGTGTCCGTGCCATTGGCCAGGACCTTGGCGGCGCCGGCCACGAGGCTTATTGACGCCTTGCCGATTTGGGCGGGGTCGAGCAGGACGACCTGCACCTGCCGCGACGGGTATGTCCCGTTGCAGTTGAACGAGGCCTGAATGGTCGCAATTCCCGGTTCGTTGCCGACCAGAAGCCCCGTGGTGGCGTCGCCGTTGGCGTCGGTGAGCACGACGATGTTTTCCCGGCCGTTCGAGAACGTCCCGTGGTCGGATTCCACCTGGACGGCCGTGCCGGACGGGACGATCCCGCCGGACTGGTCCCGGACGCCCGTGATGAGGATTTGCACCGTGTCCCTGCCGTTGGCAATCGCAGAGGGGGGGTCCGCCTCGATCTTGAACGCGCACGGCCCCACGGCGTTCGGGTCGTTGAGCGCACCCTGCGAGATGAGATTGTCGTGCTGGTCGAGCTCGCCGGAATCGGGATCGAACGAGTAGTTGACGTCCACAACGACGTTGATGTTCTTGATGGTCCCGCTGTCTCCCAGGCTGGTGTCGGCCACGTCGAAGCTCCCCTGGAACCCGCCCATGAACCCGGAGAGCGACAGCGACTCGAGGCACCGCCCCTGCGCGTTGCACGTCCGCGTCCGCTTGGCGTCCATGCCCAGGCCGTCCTCGATGTTGAAACTGGTTTTCCCTATCAGCGTGACATCGGGCGCCGAGATGTCGACGTTGGCCGAGGCGGGAAGCAGGTTCAGCCTCGCATCCTTGATCTCGTACGTGATGTGCTGGCTGCCGCCGTCGGCCAGGGTGAAGCTGGGGGGACATATGATGCTCTGGTTCGGCCCGGGGCCGGCGCAGTCGCCGCTCTTCGCCATCGTCCCCGTCCACAACATCAGGGTGCCCTGCCAGATCCAGGCGTCGGCGTTCCAGACCCCGTCCGGAGGATCGAACTTCCCGCTCCCATTGGTGTCGATGTAGTCCTCGATGCAAAGGTATGCGCGGCCCGCGTTGTACTCGACCATGTTCGCCGCGCCAGGATCGGGATCGCACCTGTTGTCGTCGTTGGCATCGACGAACGGCTCGCCCTGATCGACGAACTTCTCGCCGGCGTCGTACACGCCGTTGCCGTTGATGTCGTCGAATTCCTCCTCGCCGCGCATCGCCGCCATGATCGCCACGAGCCCGTCGCGCGGGTTGTACGTCACGGCGCCCGCGGTATAGCTGGGCTCACCCACCAGCGGGGCGACGTCCGCCGGCATCTTCTGCTGGATGGTGATCAGGAAACCCGCCGCCATGCCTTCCACGGGATCGACGTTGACGACCGGAATCATGTAGCCCGCCTCGGATTGGAACATCACCGGCTGCGCCAGCCCGATGGCGTTCAGGAACCGGTCGAACGGCTGGACAAGGCAGTTCACGTCCATCGTCGAGGACCCGAAGCCGCCCACGTTCTCCCAGTCGCACCTGAGCGACATGAACTTCCGGCTCGCCTTCGCGCCGACGATTTGAATCGGGTCGCTGAACGCCGTCACAATCTGCGACCCCATGACGCCCTTCGCCATGACCCGCACCGACCCCGCCAGCGTTCCGGACGAGACGGTCGTTTTGGCGAGGCCGTCCGCGCCCGCGCTGACGAAGGCCGGGTTCACCGACACGGCGCTCATCCCGCTCTGGGCGCCCGTGAACGAGAAGTCTATGCGCTGGCCCGGCAGGGGATCGTCGTTGTTGTCCGTTACCTTGAAGGTCACCTCGATCGACTCCTGATAGCCCGAGTACTTCACCCCCAACGGTTCCAACGAGAAGTTCACGAACTCGATCTTGCCGAGTTGAATCACGTGGAGATCGATCGACGCCCAGTTGAGCGGAATGCTCCCCAAAAGACTCGCCTCGACCTTGGCGGTGCCGATCACATACCCGCCCACGAGCACCGCTTCGGCCACGCCGGCCCCGACGGCCACGTCGCACGTCGTCGAGTCCGCCAGCGTGTTGACGCAGTTGCTCTGGGCGTCGCTGAACTTGCCGAGCGTCGTGGTGTACCTGATGACCGTGCCGTCGGTGACCGCGTGCTTGCTCGAATCGGTGACCGTGGTGCGGACCCTCACGGAGTCCTGCCCGTCGGCAAGCAGGGTCGTTTTGCCGTTCTCGGTTTCGATCGAGAGCATGATCGGCATGAAGACGACCTGGACGGCGTCCTGGTAGACACGCTGGTTCTTGTCGTTGCACTCGAAGCTGGCGGTGATGTTGACGGTCCCGCCCGCCTCGACGTTGGTGAGCACCGCCTTGGCCTCGCCCGCGCTTGTGGTGTTGACGAAGTACTTCGACCCGCTGCCGCTGAATACCCCGCCGTCGGTCACCCAAGTGATCGTTGTCAAATCGGGCATGGGCTGGCCGTCGAAGCCGCGCGGTTTGGCGGTGATGGTCACAAACGCGACCCCGTCGGCGGGCACCGGCAGTTTGGGGTCGAGGGCAAGTTCGACGCCGCACTTGCCGGTGGTCGTCGTCGAATCCATGAGCCCCGTGGCCCACAGGTCGGTCGAAACCTTCGATGCCGACGCTTTGGACGGGTCGTAGTCGTACTCGACCTTCGCCGTGACATACGCGGGTTTCGGCTCGTTCTTGAGCGCATCGTCGTCGGTCAGGAGGAACCCGTTCACGTACCCGGACGAGAACGGCCCGAACTCGTGGGTTTCGTGGATGATCTTGGGGTTCAACGCGTCGGGCGTCCTCACTGTCGTGATCCCCATCCCCATCATCGGGAGAATATTGAATTCCGTCGTGCCGATGATCTTGGCGGGCCCCTCGACCTTCACCGAGACCGTGCCCGTCGTGTTGATCGGGTTGAGGTTGAAGTCCTTGACCGAGAACCAAAAGTCCATGGAGCCGCCGTTCGCGATGTCGAACTCGTCCCAGCACAACGCCGAATAGGTGTTCTCCCAGTTGTCGCAGTCGCCGCCGCGGGCCACGTCGCCGGTCCACATCAGCCACGTGGGCTTCCAGATGACCGCGTTGCCGTCCCACGCGCCGTTCGGCCCGTCGTACTGGCCGTTCTGGTTCCAGTCTATGAATCCCTCGTCCGATTCCCATGTGTCGTTGTCGTTCTTGTCCACGAACGGCTCGCCGATGTCCACAAACGACTCGCCGTCGTCGAACTGGCCGTTCCCGTTTTCGTCGTCGAACTCCTCCTCGCCCGTGGTGGCGACGATCACGGTCAGCAGGCCGTCACGCGGGTTGTACGTGCGGTCCGCCGGCGCAAAGAACGGCTCGATGCCGGGAATCGGATCGACGTCCTTTGGCCGCGGGTCGGAAGTCCGCACCGACACCGTGGCGGTGCCCAGTCCCTCCTCCGTCTCCAGGGTCTGGGCCGACGAGTTGATCGCGCCCGCCTCGGTCTGGAAGAAGACCTTCGTGGCAAACGGGATCTTGTTCGAGAACCGGTCGGCCAGCGCCACCGTGCACGGCTGTTCGATCAGGTCGAGCACGAAACCGCCGACGTTGATCATGTCGGCCTTGCACGAGAAGTTGAGGAACCTCGCGTTCGGGATGCCGGTGGAGATGACTATCGGCGCGCACGAGGCCTCGCCGACCTTCGTCGCTGCGGTCACGGTCACCGTGGTGGGCACCGTGCCCGAGTACAGGATGGTCTGGGCCACTCCGGCGTCGTCCGTCCGGGTGGACGTGGGCACGATGTACACGCCGCCGGGCGCATTCGAGATGGTGAAGTCGATGGGCAGCCTGGGCATCGGGTTCTGCTGGTTGTCCTGGACCTTGAAAACGACCGTCGTGTTGTCGACGTGTCCCGAACCCTTGAGCCCGATGTTGTTGGACGACACGCTGAAGCACGTGACCGATCCCGACTGGATGGCCTCGAGTTCGATGTCGGCCGTCACCTTCTTGGTTTCGATGGTGGCCTCCGCCGTGATCTTCACCGGGCCGATATCGAAGCCCGCATAGAACTCGACGGTTGTCTTCTCGTTGGCGTCGGTCTTCACTTCGGCCGTCTTCGCGCCGCCGGTGAGGGTGCCGATGGTTGTGGTGAATTTCACGGGGGTGTCGACGGGGACCTTGACGGTGAGCGGATCCGAGGTCTGGAGCGTGGCCGTGATCACCGCCTTGTCGATCCCGTTGGCCAGCACGAACATGTTGTCCGAAACGAGGAAGATCCGGGGCCGCGGGATGGGCGTGGAAAACTCGACCGGGAGCGGTTCGGAGACCACCGTGACACCCGTCGAGGCGTCTTCGCCGCCGCCGCCGCACGTGAACTGGGCCGTGACCATGACCCCCGGGTTGACGTTGGTGGAGGAAACGAGGATCGCGGACGCCTTTCCGTTTACCGTGTACGCCTTGAATTTTTTCGGGTCGGTCTGCGGATTGGAGAACGTCCCGTCCGTCGTCACGAACTCGACCTCGGTGGCGTTCGGCACGGGGGCGCCGTTGGTCCACGTCGCTTCGGCCACGAGCTCGAGCGTCGATTCACCGTCGGCCTCGATCTTGGGCTGCGCGACCCCGTTCTTCGCCGCAAGAGTGATCTGGCACGGGTCGGGGGCCGGAACGTCCGGCCCCGGCCCGGCGTCGGGGACCGGGGGAAGGAACGTGAGCGTGATCTTGGCCGTAGCGGCGTTGCTGTAGTCGGCGGACACGGTCGCAGTGCCGGGGCCATCGCTGGTGATGGTGGCCTGCGCCTGCCCCTTGGCGCCCTTGACCGCGACTTCCACCGTCTTCGAGCCGGCATCGTCGAACGCGCCAAAGTCGGTGGAGAGGGAAATCTTGGAACCTTCCGCCGCCACCTTCGTCCCGTCCTTGGCGGTGGCCGTGAGCGTGATCTTCTCGCCGGGATTCACGCTGACCTTGTCGGCCGTGATGGAGACACGGGCCCTGCCCACTCCAACGTCTTGTCCATCGGCTCCATCGTCACCGCCGCACCCCGCGGCCAAACCCGTTCCGAGAACCGCGAGCGTGGACAGCACAAGCAACGTTTGGGCTATCTTCATCGGGACCCTCCTTGGTGGATCCCCCCCCAAAACTCACCTATTTTCGCCGAACCGAGGGTCCAAGTCAAGTCGGCGGGGCAATCCATAGCTCCGCTCTAAGGAAATCCTGTCGAGTAGCGAGGCCTCACGGAACGGTGAAACGAGGCTTCTCTCAGGGGAGGCCCTAAAGCGGAGTTATGGGCAATCAGCAACCCAAAAAAACTACTTGTCACGGGCGGTTGGACGCGGCGACGTCGGCGTGCCGCCTTCTCCGGCCGAGCGCGCCCACGCAGCCGGCGCGTCGGCGGCATCGTCCGCGACGCGCTCGATTGAAAACCCTTTGGGAGGCGCCATCCAGCCGCCGTACGATGACACCGGCGCGCCCGCGGCGTCCTGGAGGCAGATCCGCTCCGGCGCCGTCCGCGAAATGCCGCCCGGGAGTATCCCGGCCTGCATTTCCACCGTCCTCGCGCCCCAGGGGAAAGACCCCGTGTCGTTTTCGCCCACAAGGAGGACCCTGTCGCCGGGGGCGAGCATCGTCCGGCCCGAAGCCGGTATCGCCGACGCCTTTTCGTTCTCGCCGCACCGGAGAAGCGACCAGCCCGCGGTGTCAACCGGCGTGTCGCCGTAGTTGGCAATCTCGACAAAACCGCCCGCACCCGCAGCGCCTGCCGGGTTGGCCATGACTTCGGTTATCGCCACCGGCGGCGGGAGTGACTCGGGGCCCGCCCAAAAGAACGCCGACTGCGACGAGTTGCCTGACGGGTCGGCGCAGAAGATCTCAAGTTCGAAGCTCGCAGTACCCAGCGAAAGGACCACTCCTGTCAGGCCCCCGTCCGCAAACCCCGGTTCCGTGCCTTCGAAGGCGCCGTCCCCGGACTCGGTTTGTGCCGCAACGTAGCTTGCACGGCACTGTTCCGAAGAGCGCCAGGTCATTGCCAGCCCCTTGGGCGACGCCGAGATGATCTCGGCCCGGAATTCGGGTGCTTCAAGATCGTCCTCGGTCCCCGTGAAGAACTGCCCGAGCGGAAGACCGGCCGCGACGTTGCCGGCCGGGTCACGCGCCGGACCGCGGAGATCGACCCGGTAGCCGATTCCGGGGCGAAGCGCCGGTTCGGGACGGCATTCGGCGAAACGGCCGGCGCCCGGGATCCCGCAGGCCATTGCCGTCTCGGCTCCGCCGCCCAGCAGCCAAACCGCGCCCGCCCCGAGATCCACGGGTTCGTCAAACTCCAAATGTATGGCCCTCACATTGGGCGGTATTCCGACCCCTCCATCCGGTGGAAATGCAAGCCGGACCCGCGGCGGGTCGGAATCCCGCAGGCCGCCCGTGCGGACGGGCAGGCAGTAGCTGTCAGCCTCCGTCCCGTCGAAAGCCGCCAGCCCGGCGATCCCGATGAAGTAGCCTGCCTCGGCGCGCAGAGGCGAAAGGGGCGAGAACTGTACGAGGTCGCGGCGGCCCGAGTACTCCTCGCTGCCTTCGACCCGGCCCGTGTCGCCCGTCGCGCAGGCGCCGGTGTCCTCGCGGACGGCAACGCACCCCCCGGCGCGCAGGCATGCGACGGGACTCGAAAAAAGGAAGCCGAATCGGGAGGCCGGATCGACCTTCGACCCGCTGGGATCGAATTTCAAAAGCCGGGGCGTCGTTGACGCAGGTCCGGCCGACGACAGGCTGTTCGGCGCGCCGGGCGTGCCTCCCGGCGCCGTCGAGAATCCCCAGTTTGCCGGGTCGTCCGGACCCCCAAGGTCGATCCTTTCGAGCGAACGGCCCTCGGCCTTCGAGGCCAGCCAACCCGTGTACGTGGAGACCACCCTGCCCGTCGGGTCCGCAAGATCGACGACTTGACCGGCGTAGTTGACCACGCCGCGGCCCCCGAGGCGGCCCTTGGCACAACCCGCCGGCGCCGCGGGACCCTGAATTGGGGCCGCAAAGTCCTCTCCGCCCACCAGCCCGAAACCGCCTGCGGGAATCACCGTGGTCTGCCCGCACGCGCGGACTTCCTGCACCGGACCGTCCCGAAACGCAAGCGAAAAGAACTCCATGTCCACGGGGGTGTCGGATGGATTGTGCAGTTCGACGTACTCCGATCGCGCTTCGTCGCCCCTGGGGTTGGCCATCACCTCGCTTATCACCAAGGCCGCGGCGCGCGAGCCCCCGGGAACGACGTAGTCGTCCGGCCCCACGTAGGGACCGCCAAGGGCGTCGCCGAGTTTGAATCCGTGGGAGTCCCTTACCGCCCCCGACACGACCAACCTGTACGAAGCGCCCGGGCGGAGGGTTCGCGCCGGCGCAAAACTCAGGACGGTGTCGGAACCGCCGGCGCCGACGGTGCCGCACTCAACCACCGCCGCGACGGCCGACGGGACCTCGGCCTTTGCAAAAGCGGCGGCGACTTCGTCGTCCAGCGACGACGCTGGCGCCAACGCCACCGCACACTCCGGAACGGAATCGAGGTCGAGCGGCCGCGTGAACGAAACACGGAAGACCTGACCGCGCGCGATCGCGCCGCCCGGCGGGTCGACGGAGGACACGTCGAAGGGAGCATCCCTGTCGTGGCCCGGCACCGAAAGACACGCCGCGTGCGCGAGACAAGCCGTCAGCGCCGCCGCGGCACGATACGTCCTCACTTCGCCACCTCGCTGTTTCGTTTCTTTTTCGACAGTTCGCGCGAGAAAAAACCGCCTGAAAGAGCATCGAGCATGGCCGTGATCTCGTCGGCCTTGAGCTTTTTCGCGGCCGCCTGTTCGGCGGCGAGGCCCCCTGCCGCCATCTCCGAGAGCAAAGCCCTCCTGGCGAAGTACAGACGCCCCACCTCCTCCATCAGCTTCCGATAGTCCGCAAACACCGCCCCCGCCTCCCTCGATGCGTCCAGCTCCTTGCGGTCGAACACAAGCGCGTCGAGCGACCAACGCGCGCTCACCTCGAAAAAGACCCCTTCGCCGACCACGAACGTCTGGTACGGCGATTCCGTGTTGAACCTCTCGCCGTCGTTCGAGAAACTTTCTTTTTTGGCCCGGACACTCACCTCGGGGAGCCACGCGGTGTTCGCCGCACGGCGTTTCCATGATGCCGCCCGGCCCAGGTCGAATCCCGCCGTCCGCGCGGCGGCCCTCTGCACCTCGGCGATCTCCGGTTCGCGGTCGTCCGGCGGGTCGATCGGCCTCCCCGTCCCGTGTCCGGCGGGACCCGAATCCTCGGTCCCTCCGTTTGCCGCTGTCCCTCCGGGGCGACCGTCCGCCTTTTCGGCCGCCTCCGCCCACGACGCGGCGAGTACGCACGCCACGCACAACAGTTGTCTCATCCGTTCCTCCGTCAGACGTTTCCGGACCAGACGGGCTACAAACGTTGTGCCAACCCGGAGAGAATCGGATCATGCAAGTGATTGCAACCGGTTGGAACCGGCACCGTGACAGGCGAACGAGGGGGTGCGCCCTGGAAACCGGCCGGCGCCGGGCGGAATCCGCCCCAAATGATGCGAATCGCGGCCGGCGAGTCGAGGCTAGAGCACCATCCAGGGCCTGGGCATGAAGATCGTTTCGAACATCGAAACGGCGAAACGGTCGGTCATGCCGGCGAGATAGTCGACGACGGACCGCTCCAGAGTGTCCGACGGGGATGCATTCTGTCCGTATTCGGCGTGGAAACGCGCCTCGTCGGCCATGAAGTGCCGGTAGAGTTCCTCGATGATCCGCTCGGCGCGCCGAAGGTCCTCGTGAACCACCTCGTTTTCGTAGACGTGCGTCCAGAGGAACTCGCGCAGGTCGAGGAGCGCCTGGTAGCGCTCTTCGCCCAGCCTGATCGCGCCGTTTTCCGAAACGTCGCTGTTTTCGATCGTGTCCACGATCATCCGGTGTATACGTTCGGTATGGCTCGTCCCGAGCAGGGTGATGATGTGCGGGAGGAGGTCCCGTTCGGAGATCACACGCGCGCGCGCGGCATCGTCCATGTCGTGGTTCACGTAGGCGATGAGATCGGCAAGGCGCACCACCTGCCCCTCGAGCGTCGAAGGGCCGCCGTCCGACGCCCGGCTCACGACCTTTCCCCGCCCCTTGCTGTGCTTGACGATCCCGTCGCGCACCTCGGCGGTCAGGTTGAGCCCCGCCCCGTCGCGCTCGATCACCTCGACCACGCGAAGCGACTGCGCCGTATGGTGAAACCCTTCCGAGAAGAGCCCGTCGATGACCTTCTCGCCGGTGTGGCCGAACGGGGTGTGCCCGAGGTCGTGCCCGAGCGCAATCGCCTCCGCGAGGTCTTCGTTGAGGCGCAGGGCACGCGCGATCGTCCGCGCGATCTGCGACACCTCCAGCGTGTGTGTGAGGCGCGTGCGATAGTGGTCGCCGGTGGGCGAAAGGAACACCTGCGTCTTGTGCTTGAGCCTCCTAAACGCCTTGGAATGCAGTATCCGGTCCCGGTCGTGCTGGAAGGCCGTCCTGATGGGGCATGGCTCCTCGGGCCGCGCCCTCCCGGCCGAACGGTCGGAAAACGCCGCATGGGGCGAAAGGGTGTCGTGCTCGCGCCGCTCCTGCTCCAGCCTGATCTCCTGCCGCACGTCCCGCTCCTTCCGAAAACAGGCGCCACTATACACGCGCGCCACGGCCGGCACAAGCGCACGTCAAAAAGAGCTATTCGCGCTGTAGCGTTTTTTTCGAGGCGGACAGGGGTTGGGGCAGGCCGGGATTCTCTGATAGAGCGTCTTCTCACCACATGAAGCCCGCAGTTGGAGCAGATCGACGGCTTTCACCGTGTTTCGAGCACACCC
>JACRCP010000198.1 GCA_016218965.1 Deltaproteobacteria bacterium
CGACTCCTTTGTCAGAAGGCGCAGGAGTATGGCGATGCCGGGTCGCGAAGTTCAAATCGATTACGCTCACGATGCCTCGAAATTCCTTCAACGGTCGGCGGTTACGGTTAGCTCATGAGAAAACGTTGGGACAGCAGTGACATGAACACAGTCCAAAAATCGATATGAAGTAATCTCGTGCACCCCGCGACGGACGAGGCCAACAACCCGCATTCGCACAACCGTTGCCGTCACGTTCTGTCCGTTCATTCTGTCGGTTCGTGTTCATTCTCGCCTCCAAGGTCACTTTGCCCAATTTCTTCCACCCTCTGACCAATCTTGGCTGTCCAGGCGCTGTAGCAAATCGGTGTCGTCGTATGGACCACCGCAGAATTCGTAACCGCCTCACCGAGGAACGCACACGCGCATCGCCGTGTCGCATTTTTCGCCCGGCTGCTCCGGAACATAGCAGTCGCAGTCCGAGAGGCACTCGAAGCAAGCCCCGGCGAGCGGGGCGCATGCGCTCGAACAGCGCACGGAAGGGCACGGGTCCGGCTGGCAGAAGCCCGTCCCGTACTTTTCCTTCCAGTACGTGTTGCAGACGCCAAATGTTGGAGCTTCCCGGTTGCAGTCTGCCGTGGTTTCGCACGGCGTGTTGGGCGGGTCTGCCGGCCGGACGCAGTTGCCGGTGTAGGGATCGGCGTCGTCGCCCGGCTGGCACGGGACCTCCGGGGGCACGGCGCGCATGCAGCGCTTGACCTCGGTTTCGCAGACATCGCCGCCGGCGCAGTCGTCGTGGCCCAGACAGAAACACTGCGAGACCTTGCGATTGTCAAAGATCAGCGCGGAGAGCCACGCGTCGGGGCGGTCGTCGCACCCGTTCTCGGTCATCTCGTACGACTGCGCGGCGACAAGCCTTAGCCGCTCGACGAACGCGCACCGGTTGTCGCCGGTCGTGTACACGCGCGACTCGCCCTGCTGGAGGACTTCCGCGCACTCATCCACCAGGCCTCCCATCCAGAACGCCACCGGCGGGTGGATCAACTTGCCGCACGATTCTTCCTCCGGCGTGCAGGCCGCGTCGGCAAAATAGACCGCGGGGCACTGTCTGGGCTCTGCACACTCGACGGGGTCGAACATCCCGGGGTCCCCCGAGTAGTAGTAGAACCTCAACTCCTGATCGGCGTCCCACAGCATGACCTTCTGGTGGGTGGCCATTCCGACGTTTTTCTGGCTGACAAGGAGCCTGACGGTCTCGCCCTCGGCCGCGGGGATTTCGTAGCCCAATGGCAGGTTGTAACAGAACTCCATGCGGTGTTCGGATCCCCAGGCGTCAAAGTGCATGAGGTTGCACGTCCCGCCCGGAAGGCTTATCCCTTTGTACGCGACCTGCACGGTTTCGAGATAGTCGATCTCACCCGTCGAGTACATGGGCGAGAGGCCGACCGACAACGGTTCCCCCGGTTCGCACGGGTGCGTTCCCGCGTCGGCGGGACCCGCGTCGTCGCCCGCGTCCGCCGCATCAGGCGCGTCAGGTGCGTCGTCGCCGCTGTCGGATGAGTCGAACAGGTCGGACGAGTCGGACCCCGAGTCGGTCGCGGCTCCCCCTTCGTCCGTCGTCCCTCGTTCTTCCGACGCCCCGTCGCGGTGGTGCCAGGTGGCATCGCTTTCCACGTAGACGCGCACCGTGCAGTCGCAGCCCCACAGCATGGAAAACGCCGCCAGCAAGCAAAGTGCGATGATTGCCGCAACCTTCCGACACGTCATCTTCACGAGGATCCCCTTCGTCACGGCGCGCGAAGCGTCGCGCAGCCGCAACCCACCGTTTCCTCGCCGGGCGTTTCGGCGCCCGTGGCGGTGCCGTTTGCGTCCTTTGACAGACCCGAATCCGAAGCCGCGCCGGAATCGTCCCGCCCCCCGGCATCCTCTTCGTCGCCCGCGTCCGGACCGCCCCCCGTGTCCTTGGACCCTGCGTCGACAGGCCCTGCGTCGCCTGTGGCGGCATCCTTCGATCCGCCGTCTGAGAAACCCGCATCCGACGGGCCCGTGTCCGTTGCGCCCGCGTCGTGCACACCTCCGTCCGTGGTGCCGCTGTCTGTCTGCGTACCGCCGTCGGGGATCTCAACGTCGCGTTTCGTGATCTTCAGGTTGGAGTACGTCGCCTGCATGATGGGGTCGCAGGGGCTGTCGTTCTGGCCGACGAAGAAGTAGCGGAGGGCGGGGCTGGGTTTTGCCGGGATGAAGTGCCACTCGCGGAAGGCGGCTCCGCTTTCCTGCGTGCCGATCTTCTCGACCGAGAGCGTGACACCGGCAAGATCCCACTCGACGCGGAGGTGGTAGACGGGGTCGGGCGTCTCCTTGACGTCCCAGCCGAACTCCTTGTCCTGGCCGTTCGACGAGATCCACGCGGAGCCGCCGACCATGTCCGACCCGACCGCACCGAGCTTGATGGACCGCTCGCGAAACGAGTGGACGCAGTTGTTCTCGTCCCCCTCGTAGTCGCACCACACCGAGAGGGCCTCGTAGAACGATTCGTTCACCGCGCTGCCATGATCGAACGCCGGGCCCTCGAAGCCCGAGAAGATCACGCAGTAGTTCTCGCTGGCGGTCCCCTGGACCCCGTTGAGCGGAGGGTAGAAGTTCGTCACGTCGATCTCCGCGACGCCGCTGTCGGCCGTCTCGGGGAGTGTGACCTTGATCCGGTCGTCGGGCCCCGTGACCTCCCATCCGCGCGCGGTGAACGTTCCGCCCGACACGGTGCAGTCGGCCGCCGCGCACGGCTGCACGAGAGTCTCGTCCACGAGCACGGAATCGGCACGGGCCGTACCCGCCGCGGGCATGAGTGCCGAAACTGCGGCGAAAAAACAAACCGCTCCAAAGAACCTCATCTGACACTCCTTTCGTTGTTCACTTGGCGTTCAGCGTCGCACAGCCGCACCCTCCTTCGCCGCCTTCGGCGGCTACGGAGGGCAAGCCCCTATCTTTGCCGGTATCGGAGGCCGTCTTTCCGGCGTCCGAAGGTGGTTTTCCGCCGGCATCCGCCGGCGCGCCCGTGTCGGCAGTCAGCCCCGTGTCGGCCACGCCGCCGCCGTCAGTCTCAGTCCCGGAGTCCTCAACCGCGCCCGTGTCGCCCGGCTGGCCCGCGTCCGCCGCACCGCCGTCCGTCAATGCCGCATCCGGAATCGACGCGTCGATCTCAGATGGATAGCTGCAGATCGCCTGATAGCAAACCTCGTCGACGAGGCACTTTTTGTCGCACCGACCGCAGTGGTCGTGATCCGAATCCAGATCGTAACAGCCGTCGGGACACTGCGTGCAGGAGCCCGCGTCGGGGCCTCCGGCGTCATGGCCGCCGTCGGGGGTGTCGGCGCCATCGGCCGGGACCAGCGCCCAAAAGACTTCGGCATCGGGACTCAGGGCCGCAGACCAGACGACAAGATAGTTCCCGTCCCCCACGGCGGACACCGCCACTGACCACGCCTCGCCGCCCGTCTCGACCAATACGGGATCACCCCACGCCACTCCGTCGTAAAAAACGAAGTAGAGTTTTTTCGCATACGAAAAGGCCATGAGCCGTTTACCGGAAGGCGTGACAGCCAGATCGATGACTGCGGTGTACTCCGCCGGGGGGGTTGGTGGAACAAATATTGCCGGGTTGTCTGAGATGAGCAGGCTGCCCGGATGCTGCCAGCCGCCGCCCGTCTTTCGGTTGTAGTAGATCGCGTTCGTGTACACCGCCCCGCCGCTGCTGTTTCCGCCGTAGAAGGCGTGGAGATCATCGGCGCCGGCGAGAAACAAGTACGGCGCGGTGGTTTCCGTCCCGATCACCTCGTCGGAAGAGACCTGGCCGGTGGCAGGGTCGATCTCGGCCACGCGGGGACGGTTGGTCAGGGAATATCCCATCAACAGCCGCCCGAATCTGCCGGCGGCATGAGTGGTCGCCTTGAATCCTCCAATCCGCTCGCGATATTTCCACCCCTCCGCTGCGCTGTAGGTATGATAGTGGGTTCCCTCTTGGACGTTGCAATCCGGCGGGTTGGGGCAGTCGATGTACTTGGCGTGGGTGTAGCTGACAAGCATGTTTCCAGCCTCGTCCTCCGCCAGGTTGGGGGACTGGTAGCCGCACTCGGGGTCATCTTCGGAGAGTCTCTTGACAATGGTCTCCGGAGTGCTCCAGCCCGAGCCGTTGTACCGGGTGTGTTTCAGATGCACCGAGGTGTTGAAGGGCGCGTATGGGTTGCAGGCGCACCGTCCGAGATCCCCCCAGACCACGTGCAGCACATCGTTTTTGCCCACCGCGAAGGCCGGTCCGCCCCAGCACTGGCCGATGGCGCATGTCCACGGTGCATACCCAAGGTCGATGTCGGACATCCCCGGAATGTCCGGAATCCCCGACTCCCACGCCAACGTCGTGGTGTTGAACTTGCGTACTTTCCCGGAGGGGGATGCGGTAGTGAGGTAGATTCGCTGCTTGTCCGTGCTCGCGGCGAGCTTAGGATTCATCCCCGTGACGTCCAGCGGCTGGGGATTCAAGGATGCAGCGAAGGCATCTGACGCCAGCGCAAAGCCGGCCAGCCCGAGTGTCACGACCCACTTCTTCGTCTTCATCTTCATCCTCCGCTCTGAATGGTTGCTTCACGCATCCCCGCTCCGACCGCCGCCTAGATCCCGAGCATGCTGCACCCGCAGCCGGCCGATTCCTTTCCGGGGGCACCGGCGCCGCCGGTGTCCGCCCCCGCCGCGTCCGTCTTCGGTGAAGCTCCGTCCGGCAAGTCCGCGTTCCCACCCGAATCGGCCGCGACCTGGGAGTCGGTATGCGCTCCGGCGTCGGCCAAGGCACCGGCGTCCCCGAGATCGCCCGCGTCATTCGCAACGCCGGTGTCGTCAGGGGTCCCGGTGTCGCCGGGCTGGCCCGCGTCCGGCGCCCCGGCGTCCTGCCCTCCCGCGTCGATCCCCGCATCCGGCACTCCGGCATCGGGTTCCGCGCACGGGTCGCACCCTCCGCCGCAGTCAACGCCGGTCTCGCCGCAGTCTTTTTGGCCGTTGCTGCAGTGTGCGGTGCCCCCGCATGGATCCCCGGGGGTGCCGGCGAAGCTCACATATTCGTACACCGCGCCGATGGGAGGGTCCTCGGCCTTGTTGGTGAGCGCCTTGGGGATGTACAGGTTGTTAAACGACATCGGGCAGTCGTAGGTCGATGTCGCCAGCACCTTGCCGTCGAGCGACCACGTCGCCTCTTTGTCATCGAAGGCGATCTCGAAGTGGTACCAGGCGGCGGGGTCGTAGAACGCGTGGTCGTGGTCGCGGACGATCTTCGTCTGTCCGCAGTTGTTCCCGCGGGCGCTGAAGATCGACCCCTCCCCCGTGTCGGCCACCCCCCAAATCTTGATCTCGATCCATCGACAGTCGGGGTCGCCCGCTTTCCACGGGAAATTGTCGGCCACCACGATGATGTGGTCGTTGTTCGGAAGCGACTGGTCGCCGAACCTGCGGACATAGAAGCTTAGGCGGCCTTCCACGACACCGTCGCCAAGCACGTAGTGGATCCCGTCCGAACGGGTACGGGCGCTCCAACCGCCGTCGGCCTCGAAGGTCCCTCCGTGCACGTCCCCTTCCGACGAGGACCCGATCAGCGGGTCGCAGATGTACACCTTCCCCGCACCCGGGTCGGGCAGGCACTGCCCCTGTGCCGACACCCCGGCGGGGAACGCCAAAAAGAAAACCACCGCCGCCCCCGACAACAATCGCGATCGAGTCCCCTTCATGCGATTTTTCCTCCGGGTTCCGCTTGGCTCCTGTCACGCAATGCCTCTCGTCAGCTATCCCGCGATCGACCACCGCGGTCCGCCGCGCGTTTTCGAATCCTCTCCCAGTTTTCGCGGAATCTACCGAGCTCGTAGCATTGGGGTCGGAGGAAACAATTCCTTTTGTTGCCGCTGCCGAACTCATTTGCGTAGTTTCGCACCTCGCCTGGAGTGAGTATGAAGCAGTGAGGCTCTCCGTCCATCACGCCGCGGCAAACAACGACAAAATCCGCGATCAGGTTGTCAGTGCTTCTGCCAAACGGCACAGGGTTGGACTTCGAGAGGGACTTCACTTGGATTGTCACGTAACGTGTCGCATCTTCGTTGTATGCGACGATGTCGACACCTCTGGCATTTCTCGAAGTCGGTAGGACGTTCCAACCCATTTGCGACAGTTTGAAACACACATAGTACAAGCCTGCGTTTCCGACCGTCTGGTTCGCCCGTTTGTTCTTCTTGTCCATGCGGCACTTCTTTCTGTCAAGACCTCGGTTGAGTGTTTCGCGCCAAACGGCCCCACAGGGGCTGCGGGCGAATGGCCAAGGGTTGAACCTCCGAATCGTTTCCAACAAACAGCTATCCGAGGTCTCCGCCCCTCGACGAACTCCGGGGTGCACCCCCGGCCATTTTCTTCCACCACTTCGTGGCTCATCTCCAACCTCTCACGGCGAACAGAAAAGCGTGTCGGTCTCGCAGACGCCTCCGGCCTGTTCGGGCACGTAACAGTCGCAGTCGGTCAGACACTCCCAGCAGACGCCCAAAAGCGGCGAGCAGGCGTTGGCGCAGTCCATATACTCGCACGGGTTGGGCTGGCAGAAACCGGAGCCGGTGAACCCGCGGAGCACGGTGTTGCACACGCCGCCGCCGGCGGCGGCGCAGTCCGCGCTGTTCTCGCACGACACGACCACACCGGGCGGCGGCGCAAGGCATTCGCCGGTGTACGGGTTGCAGTGATACCCCTGCTCGCACCGCACCGCGGCGCACTTGTTCTCCACGCACCTCCTTGCCTCGGTTTCGCAGACGTACCCCGGGGCGCAGTCATAGTGGTCCTGGCACAGGCACTGCGACACCCACGAGTTGTTGAATACGATGGCGGTCAAAGTCGCGTTCGGGTAGTCGACGCACTCCTGCTCAAGAATCTTCGTTGACTCGACGGCCACGAGCTTGCCCGACGAGGCGGCGGCGCAGACAGCCCCGTCGTTTTCGGCGTACGGGATCGCCTCGCCCTGCTGGACGATGCGGTCGCATCTTTGCGCACCCATCGAGAACCGGATCGGCGGGTGGACGGCCTTCCCGCAGTCCTCTTCGACCGGGACGCACACCGCGTCGGCAAATGACACCGCCGGGCAGTACTTCGGGTCGGCGCACTCGTACGGTTCGAAATACGCCGGGTCGCCGGAGTAGAAATAAAAGCGGAGGTTCTGCGCGGTGTCCCAGATGTACATCCGCTGCGCATAGCAGCACTCGGCGCCCTGGTTGTAGGCCATCGAAAGCTTGACGATTTCGCCCTCGGAAACCGGTATCTCGTAGCCGAACGGCAGGTTGTAACAAAGCTCGACGCGGTGCTCGGAGTCCCATGCGTCGAAGTACATGAGATTGCACGTCCCGCCGGGGAGGCTTATCCCCTTGTACGTCACCTGAATGGTTTCGGAGTATGTCACGTCGCCGCCGGGGTAATACGGCGAAATCGACGCCCAAAGCCGCTCCTTGGGAGCGCAAGGGTGCTTCGGGACGTAGTCGGCGTTGCCCGTGTTCCTCTCGTCGTGCCGGAACGCAGGCCAGGGAGCCGTCATGTCGATCCCCGTCGCGCCCGTCTTGACTGTGATGAGCTTCCCGCTCTCGGTACCGAAGCACACGGCGCCGTTTGCGCCCATGGCAAGAGACGTGCTCACGCGCTCGCCGGTGAAGGACGCGATTTGCGTCGAACTTGTGCCGTCGCGGGAAACCTTGAAAAGGAGCGTCGCGTACGTGAAGTCGTCCTTTTCGACCGCGGCGTAGATGAACCCGTCGTCGCCCAGCACCGGCGAGCCGTGGCCAAAGTCGCCGAGCTTGATGTCAAACTCCGTGACCACCCCCCCCGACTGCGGGTTCGACGACACGAGGCGCCCGTCCTCGAGCATCAAGATCACGTCCTCTCCGAACGCGGCCGAGGCGACGATTGGGGCCGAGGGCGCCGGGGCGCCCGCCGCCCGTGATATCGCCGACACATGGATGGTCCGGACGACGCGGCCGTCCGCCGGATCGAGAACCACGAGGTTGGTCCTCGGGAGAGTGGGGTCGAAACCGGGGTCCACGCTCTCGGTGATGTACACGCTCCCCGAACCGCCGACGGCCACGGACGAGGCGGCGCCGCCAAGCTGCGTGGTCCACTTCTTCGTCCCGTCCCTCGCCACCGCGAAGACCTCGCTCCAAAACGTCGAGTCCGAAAGGTTGAGGCTGGTGCTGGCGGCAAACAGCGTGTCGCCCTTGACGGCTGCCGAGGCCACGGCGGCCCCGTCGAGCGGGATGGGAAAACCGGCAACGGCTTGTCCCCCGGGGGTGAAAGCGTGGAGCGCCCCGAACGGCCCGTCCATCACGTAGTGCCCGCTGCCGATGTAGATCGTGCCGTCGGACCCGAGCGCGGGGCTCGAGTCCATCTCGCTGTTGACGCCCTGCGCCTCGTAGCGCCACTTCTCGGTCCCGTCGGGGTTGAGCGCAAACAGGTAGTTGGGGACCACGACGTCGTCGCCCACGTAGATGGTCCCGTCGTCCCCGATCGCCGGCGAGCCGTCAAATGCCTGCGCCTCGCAGGGGCACCTCCATTCCCACTTTTTATTGCCGTCGCAGCCGACCGCGTAGAAGGTCGCGTGCGAGGTTCCGAAGAAGATCGTCCCGTCGGCGGCGACGGCTGGTGTCCCCGAGATCTTCGCGTCGGCCTGGAATGTGAAGACGACTTCGCCCTCGTTTCCAATGGGACAGCGAGAGGCGCCGGCGTCAGCGGACCCCGTGTCGCCGCCTGCGTCGGGACCGCCCGCGTCAAGTGCGTCATCGCCGCTGTCGGACACGTCGGACAGATATGACGAGTCGGACCCCGAGTCGGTCGCGGCCGCCCCGTCTTCCGTCGTCCCGTCTTCCGTTGTTCCTCGTTCGTCCGATCCCGCGTCGCGGTGATGCCACGTCGCGTCGGACTCGACAAAGACCCGCACGGTGCAGTCGCAGCCGTGAAGGATCGAAAACACGGCGAGCGCCGACACAATCGCGATCTGCGCGATGATCTTCCTTCTTCTCATGAGATCCGCCCCGAGTACCGATCCGGCTTGCGGCAATGTTAGCACAAACCCGGCTCGCGTCCTACTCCGCAAGTTCGAGGCCCAAAACGAGATAGACGGCGTAGTGACCCGTCGTTTCGTTGTCAGCCACCCTCACGCCGGCGAGCGGGACGAAGTCGACGTAGAGCACGCGGGTGGGGCGGAGCTGGAACGAGGGACCCGCGAGCAACGAGATCTCCTCGAACTCGAACCGCTCACCGGCCTCGTCAGCGGCGGCGGCCTTGACCTCGATCCCGGCCAAAAAAAAGTTTTCGCACACGACGCGGCTTAGGCCCGCGGTCAACGCATATTCGTTTTCGGCCTTGCCGCCAAGCTCGCGCTCGAAGACGAGGTTTGCGCCCCAGAACCAGCGGTCAGAGAGCATATCGCCGAAAAGCAGCTTGGACTCGAGCACCGGCGGGCCCTCGTGTTTGCGGATGTACTCGAAGTGGAGCGCCGGGTTTCCCGGGAGCTTCCCCCAATCGGCAAGTGCCCAGCGCAGTTCCAGCTCCTCGGCGGCGAGCTTCATAGGTCCGGCGTACCCATCCTGCTCGAAACGCAAAAAGAAATCGGTCTGGAGCCGCGCCCCAAGCCCGAACTCGAATTCGAGTTTCGACGTGTACTTGGGCTGGGAGTCGCCCGAGATTCCGCCCTCGGTCACGAGCCAGTAGTCGAGGTTGACGCCGCCCTTCGGGAGCACGTAGACCCGCGTCGTGGGGAACCTGCGCCGCGTGGACCAGGCGGGCTGGCCGTACTCGCCGACCGGGTCGGCCTCTTTTTCGGGTGTCCCCACGACCGTCGTCCGGTATTGCTCGTCCCCGGCCTGTTCCTTTGCCTCGGCCGCCCGCCCCGCCGCCTTCTGTGCCGGCGCCGGCACCGTCTCGGCCGCCAGGGCCGGTTCACAAAACAGCATCGACGCCGCCAGCAACACCGATCCCGGGACGTTTGACCTCAACGCGTTCTCCTTCCGTCAATCCTTCAATGGATGGGTGTCCCAACCGCGAAAACGCCCCTGCTCCCGGTACGCCCGCACGTATCCCAAGTAACTCTCCCATTGGCCGCGGACCAACGCCATCTCGTCGAGCGTGAGCGGGCGCACGGCCTTCGCAGGGCTTCCGACAACCAGATGCCCCCGGGGCATGACCCTCCCTTCGGTGACAAGCGCCCCGGCGCCGACAAGCACGTCCTCTTCTATGACGCACGCGTCCATGAGGATCGCCCCCATCCCGATGAGCGCGGGCCCCTTGATCGTACAGCCGTGGAGGATCACGCCGTGCCCGACCACGACCTCGGGGCCGATCTTCAGGGGGTGCTTCTCGAACGTGCAGTGGAGCACGCAGTTGTCCTGGATGTTGCTCCGTGGGCCTATGTGAATCGAGTGCACGTCACCGCGAATGGTCACGTTGCACCAAACCGAGGCGTCCTCGTCGATCGTCACGTCGCCCAGTATCCGCGCCGTCGGGTCCACGTGGACCGACGGGTGGATGCGCGGAGACTTCGCAAGATGGGGGAGTTCGACCGGCATCTTGCGCACACTAGCAGAGATCCACGTGTGGTCACAACCGTTTCTCGACCGCGATCTTCCGCTTGACGAGGTGGCAGGCGACGTGCACGGCCAGCAGGCCGTCGGGCCCGGCCGCGGCGGCGAGGTTGCAAAGACGCGCACCGCCTTTTTTGAGCGCACGAAGGACCGACTCGAATACCGACAGCATTGAGGCCCCGTGCGCGGGCTTTCTCGCCCCCGCGCGCTTGAACCCGGCGGTTGAAAGGTCGAGCAGGCTCGTCACGTCCATTCCCGCGTATTTAGGGCCGAGCACGAGCACGGGGTCCGTCGAACCCGACGACAAGACGATCTCGCCGAATTCGCGGGCGACATCCCGGATGTCCCCGAGGAGTTCCAACCCCGCCCGATCCGGGAGTCCCTCGCGGCCGGCATCCCGTTCGGATGTGCCGAACCGGTAACGCACGTCCTCCCGCGAGGCCATGTGCATGAGTGCGACCACCCCGCGGGCGTCGCCGAACATCGCGCCGTCGATGACCCCGTCGCGGACGGCCACCGCCCCGTCGCCGTCGGCATGACTGACCAAAAGCGTCCCTGTGCTGCGTTTTTCCAAAAAGATATTCAGGACCTCGGCAAGTTCCCCCCCGACCGACTCCTCTTCCGCGTCTTCGCCGCCGCCTAGACCGTACGGGTCCTTGCCCCCGGCCGAAAGCACGGCCTCCACCGAGGCCCGCAGCTCGTCGAACGAGAAAGGTTTGGTGAGATAGCCCGAGGCGCCGAGGTCGATCCCCTTTTTGACGTCGTGGTCCTCGCCTTCGACCGTCAGGAAGATCACGGGGACGGACCGGAGCTCCGGGTGCGCCTTGAGCCTGCGGCACAGTTCCCAGCCGTCCATGACGGGCATCTTGACGTCCGACAAGACAAGATCGGGGCGTTCGCGCTCGGCGAGGCTCAGCCCTTCCCGGCCGTTTCCCGCGCAGAAGACGCGATATCCCCGCGCAGTGAAGTACTCTCGAACCAGCTCGGTGACAAGCAGGCTGTCATCCACGGCGAGGATCGTGATACCCATCGGCGGGGGCCCTCATTTCTTGGGCTGGTACTCGTCCTTGTACCACGCTTCCCACCGCTCGATGGACTTTTCGCGATCCTTCTTGGGGGCATCGTGGAAGTACGAAAAAAAATTGCCGGTCAGCTCCCGCAGCTCTTCGACCGCCATGAAGCGAATCTCTTCTTCCTTGTGCTTGAGCCCCTCTATGAGCCACCGGACCCTTGGGACGTCCTTGTTGTCCCTCCACCACGCCATCCACTTGCGCTCGGAGTCCCCGAAGTTCTGCTTCGCGAGGTCCACGAGCGCCTGCACGGCGGCCTCGGCGACGTCCTCATCCCTGCTGCCGGTGAGCTTGATGAGCTGCGGGATCGATTCGACGTCCTTGAACTGCCCCAGCGCTATCGCCGCGATGCGCTGGCGGTTCGTGTCGCCCCCGGCAAGCTCCGAGCGAAGCCGCGACGTGACCACGGCGAACTTGGGGAAGCTCCGGAACCGGTGGAGGACATCCAGCGCGATCAGGCGGACCTTGGGAGACGAGTCGAAGATCCGGTCGAGCAGAAAAGGGATGGCCTCGGGGTAGCGCAGCTTCGAGAACGTGAAGACGGCATAGAAACGCTTGTTGGTGTCGGCGTCGCGCGTCAGCTCGCAGAGCATCTCGACGCACGGCCGCCCGATGGCGATGATGAGGCGTATCAGATCGCTGTGTTCCTCGACCTCGGCGACGTCGCGCTGGGTCTGGCTTAGGGGGTCGATCCGGAGCCTTCCGGGGAAACGTTTCGCAAGCACGGGGATGCACGCCTCGCCGATCTCCTGAAGTGCGGTGAACGAGTCGTCAAGCACGCCCCGCCCCGAGGCTTCGAGCGTTGCAATCAGGATCCCGATCTCGTCCGCACTGCGGGCGCCGGGGGGGCCGGCTTCCGGGGGGGCGGCCCCCGCCGCCTGTTCGCCGGGCGCGGTCACGCCGCCCGCGACGTCGACCCTCTCCACGCGTTCGACCGCGGCAAGGTGGGCGTCCTCTTCTTCGGCCTGGCCCCCGGAGACAATCCGCTCGAGGTCGGGCCGCGGGGGCTCCGGCTCGTCCGGCCGCCGGACCTCTCCCGCCATCACGGGCGGCGGGACTTCGAGCGCCCTGTCCATGTCTTCGAGCGCGGCCGCATCGAATGCGGGCACGTCGTCGCGCGCCGGCGCAGCGTGGGCCTCCGGTTCGGGCGGCAGCACGGGGATTGGCACCGGGGCCGTGACGATTTCGTCCGCGTGGGCGGCCGGGGCGGCGATGTCGGCGGGCGCCTCCGCGGGTGCGGCGCCGGCGGCCTCGACGACGGGAACCGGTGGGGCGGCCGGTTCCGCCGCGGCAGGTTCGGCGGCGGCGGGAGTTTCCGCCGGGAGCGGCGCCTCCGGCACCGGGACGGGGACGGCAGAAACGGGAGGTGGGGGCTCTTCGGCGGGAGCGGCCGCCTGCGGAACCGCCTTGGTGGCCGCGGCCTTCGGCCCTTGTTTCTTTTTGATGATGAGTTCCGAGAACGCCCCGGCGACCCCCGCGCTGAACGCGACCAGATCGGGTATTACGTGGCTCTCGACGGGGGCGGCGCCGTTGTCCGAGTAGACGGCGGCGACCAGCCGTCCCTTCACGGCGATCGGAATGAGCAGGATGTTTGGGACGGAGGGCCTTCCCAGAGACTCCCGGATCTCGTCATTGATGGCCGTCGGTGCGAGCGGCCCCAGGTAGTGGCTCTTCGTTTCGTACATGATCCTGAAAACCGACGGCTCTTCGAGCGGGGCCGAAAAGCTCTTCAAAAAGGCGGCCGCCTCCGGAAGGCCCCCGGCACACCCCCAACCCTTGACACGTCCGCCGGTCACGGCAAACACCGCCGAAAACTCGAAGTGCTGCCAGAAAAATTTCAGCGCGGCTGCGAGAATCTCGTCGCGCGAGCCCGCGGCATCTATGTCCCGGAGCGCGAAGTCTCGCGGATATGCGTAGGGTTTCTCGGGCAGCGCGGCGGCGCCGGCCGGGGGCGGGGCCGCGGACGGCGCGGTTGTCGCAGAAACCGGGGCTTCGGAAGGCACGGGCGCCGAGGCGACGTTTTCGGGCGCCGCGGAGACCGGGGGCTCAAGGGGAACCGGGGCTGCGGGGACGACTTCGGGCGCCGCGGCGTCCGCCGGGGGAGGCTCGGACGGCCGGCCCCACTTTTCATCGAAGAGCCTGAGAAACCGGTCGTGGGTTTCTATTCCATAGTACTTGTGAAGCGCGTGCTCGAGCCACGCCTCGGGCACGACGTGCGGCCGAAGCGGCACGTTGAGCAAAAACGAGATCTCCTCGATGAGCGACAGGTCCAGCGGGTCGTTCATGATGATGTGAAGCGTGCGGCGCTCCTTCAGGAACGGGATGATCCGGTAGCGCAGGGCGAGGCGCGCCGGGAACCCGCGGATGAGTTCCTCGTCAATCGCCTCGAGCTGCGTGAGCGTGGCCGCTTCGCAGTTCGCCGCCCTGGCCAGAAGGTCGATGAGCTTTCCGGGGTCGACCGTCCCCAGTTCCAGAAGGTTCGTGTCGATCCGGCCGCCGTTTTCGAGCTGGCGGCGTTCGGCGGTTCGAAGGATGTCATCGCTGATGACACCCTCCTTGACCAGCGCCGCGCCAAGCTTCTGCTCGAACGTGTTCATCGTTCCATCCGGGATGGCCCCATGAGCCGGGGACAGCGCAAGTTAGCAGGCGGAAAGCCGACTTGTCAAACTTGCCGCAAGTCGGGTATAGTTCAATTCATCCGGAGGTGGAAATGAAACGCGGACTGGCGTTTGCGGTGTTCGGCGTGCTCGCGGCCGTGGCGGCGGCGATACCCCTTGACGGCTGCGGCTGCGGAGGGTCCTCGTGCACGACCAGTGCCGACTGCGAGACCGGCGAGGTGTGTGTGGCCGAGATTTGCGTCACCGGGACCGCGATGGACCCCGACTCGTCTTTCCCGCCGTACGACAACACCCAGGTCGGGTGCTCCACCGACGACCAATGCGGCCCGTGCGAGGTCTGCTCAAGCGGACTGTGCGCCAAGGATGAAAAATGCGACGCGGGCTCGGTGCAGTGGCCCGACGGCGGGGCGGCGGCCGACGGCGGCGACGCCGGGCCGACGGACGGAGGAGACGCGGAGACACCGGACGGAGGAGACGCAGAGACACCGGATGCCGGCGATGCGGGGCCGACGGATGGCGGAGACGCGGAGATGCCGGACGGCGGAGACGCGGGACCGTCCGACGCGGGGGACGCGGGGCCGGCGGACGCGGGCGACGCCGGGCCGGTTGACGCCGGCGCCGACGGCGGGACCGACGGCGGGGATTGCGACGCCGGGTCGCTTCCAAAGGTCCAGGTGGCCAACATTTCCCCCGGAACAGGCCGACTCCCGCGCGGGAAACAGATCACGTTGAGCGGACAAGGTTTCGATCCGGTTTGCAACGGAAACCAGGTGTTCTTCACGGGCGACCCGAACCCCGCGCCGGTCATTTCCGTCACCTCTACCCAGCTCAAGGTCCGAATCTCCCGCTACGCCGACACCGGAATCCTGACGGTAAAAGTGGGCGCCAATGAGGACAAGAGCCAGGCCGTGACAGTCGCGCGCCGGTTGTTCCTCACGCGCGAGGGGAGCGCGGCCACGCCCGGACAGACCTTCACCCCTTTCAACGTCGAGTTGATGTTGGCCCAGGGTACCTTTGCGGTCGGCCAGACGGGGCAGCCGGTGAAGTTGCCGACGGCAATCGTGCTCAATCCCAAACAGTGGAAGATCTACATCATAAGTGCCGACCCGGCAGACGAGGCCCACGCGGTCTCGGTGCACGACTACGCCGAGCTCAGCCATTCAAGCACTGTCGCGCTCACGGGGGCCGGACCCGGTTACGCAGGCATTCTGGACGAAGACCAGGACCGCCTGCTCGTCTCGCACTCATCGGGGAAGCTCTCGGCGGCGAACACGGTCACGGAAGGCGTGGCAAACGGTTCGCCGGTGACGCTGGGGTCCGCGGCGTGGGGCCTGGACCTCGACGCCAAGAACGGGCGCTACTACGTCGGGGCGACGCACCAGGCGACCGGAAACGGGATCATCGCCATCGTCAACCGCGCCGACCTCTCGGCCGCCGCGCCGCTCGATCTGGGCGCCGGTGTTGTCCCGATGGACGTGAAATACGACCCCGATAATGATCGTATCTACGCCGTCGATTTTGCCGGGGCGAAACTCCACGTCTACGACGCGGGGACGCTCCAGAAGGTCGGCGCGTCGCCTGTGACGATTTCGGGCGCGACGGGGCCTATGTCGCTGAGTTTCGGAGGGACCGGCGCCGACCGCAAGGTCTTTGTCGCCTGTTCGAACAACGTCGACCATATGCAGTTCAGCCCGCACGCGGCGATCGCGGTGTTTGCCGTTTCGGACCTCCAACCGGTCGCCGGGTCGCCGGTCGACGTCGGGATCGTGACCACATCGGTGGACCAGGCCGGCGATTTCGACCAGGTACGCACCTTCTATGATCGGCGCGACAACTACGTTTTCGTGACCTCGGACTTCGACAAGGGCTTCGGCGTGCTCAACCCCGACTTGATCAAGGTCACGATAGGGAGCAACACCTCGCCGTTCCAGGCTCCGTACACCAACCTGGGGATAGCGGTGGAGGACTGGTAAAATTTGGAGTACGGCGGCTTGACGCCAGCCTTTCGATTAGGGGTAGCTTGATGCCCCCAGGGGGACGCATGACCAGCGCGGGCCGCCTCATTACCACGATCGTGATGCTGTTCGTTTTGATCCTTCCGGTCATCTCCGTCGCCCAACCCGCCCAAAAACCCCTCCCCACACTGCTCGTATTCGACATCGTCCCTGAGAAGGGCGTCGAGCGAAACGAGTCCAATCTGCTCACCGAGATCGTCCTCGACAAGATCACGTGGCTGAACACATACAACACTATCGGCCAGAAGGACCTTTCAAAGCTTCTGTCATGGGAACAGAGCAAACAGCTCCAAGGGTGCACCGATACCTCCTGCCTCATTCAGATCGCGGGGGCCATGGGTGCGGACTATTACGTCGAGGGATCCGTCGGCGTCATGGGCGACAGCTACATCCTGACCCTCAAGCTCATCGACACTGCAAGCATCACGGTCCTGGACCGGACCACGCAGAAAGTGCCCAAGGATGAAAACAAGATCGTCGAGGCGGTCGAACGCATTATCGACAAGATCATGGCCGGCCATGGCAGGAAACTCCGGGCGGATGCGAAGAAGGGGCCGCACAAGGAAACGTCGCCCGAACGACCTAACATGCTCGTGTTCGATATCGTCCCGGAGAAAGGCGTCAACAGGAACGAGTCAAATCTGCTCACCGAGCTCGTGATAGACAGGGTTTCGAAGATAGGGAAGTACACCGTCATCGGGCAGAAAGACCTCGAAAAGATGCTGTTCTGGGAGCAAAACAAGCAGCTTCAGGGGTGCACCGACACATCCTGCATGGTGAAGATCGCCAATTCCATGGCGGCAGAACAGTACATTGAGGGTTCGATCGGGGTCATGGGCGACAACTACATCATCTCGATGAAACTTGTGGATGCGAGGAACGTCAGCGTACTCCAACGCTCGACGTTCAAGGTCGTCCGAAACGAGAACGCCATCGTGGAGTCAGTGGACAGGACTATCGGAATGATACTGTTCAGACGCGCCAACAAAGAGAGTGTCAAGAAACTTGCTCCTGTTGCCCCCCGGATCCCTGCCCCGGCACCGCCGCCGCAGGAAGAACCGAAGCCTTCACAGGCAATGCAGGCGCCTGTCGCCCAAACAGCTGAGCCGAAGCCGTGGGTTGCCGAAGAGCCAATGTCTCACGCGCAGTCCGGTATATCGGAATCGGTCGCTTCGAAACCCGGAGACTCGATGGCAACATGGGGAAAGGTCGGCACGTTCGGTGGCATAGGCGTCATGGCGCTCGGCGGGGTCTTCACTTATATGGCCCTGCGCAGTGCGGACGCCTACCGAACCGCAGTAGACGTCGCCTCGATAGAAAGCGCCGATTCAGACCGAAATACGTACAACATGGTCGCGATAGGCTCCTACGTCACCGGCGGGCTTCTAACCACAACCGGGGCCATCCTATGGTATCTGAGCCGCGGCGACCAGACATCCGTGTCCTTGGATGTGGTGCCAGCCCATGGCGGGTATGAACTCCGTGTAGGGGGTTCCTGGTGATGGCCCTGCGACAACGCTTCATCGCTATCGCCGCTGCCGCCGCACTCATCGCGGCCATAACGCCCCATCTCTCCTGCATCCCGAGACCCGAGATTGGCGAGGAAGGCGAGGAGTGCTCCTCGGGTGGAAAGTGCCGCAAGGGATTTGTCTGCAACGACAGTAATATTTGCATGAAGGCAAATGATGCCGACGGATCGTTTGGAGAGGATGGCGCCGCCGTCGGAAATGATGCATCTTCTGATATCGAATCGGGTGACGAGGACGATGCGGGGTCGCTCCAGCCGGATGCCGGCGCCGACAGCGGCACCAGTACCGATTCCGGTGCACCTGAAGACACGGGGGGGGATGGCGGCATCATCCTCGACACCGGTAATGATACAGGACATGATGCTGGATACGATGCAGAGGTTCCCGAAGATGCCGCCGACACGGGCATTGATGATTCCGGGGTCGATGTGGGGACCATTCCTGATGTCGGGCCTGATGCAGGTTTTGACGCTGGATGCGATGCCGGGTCGCTCCCTGCGCTCCAGGTCAGCAGCATCACCCCCGGGATCGGCCGGCTCCCGCGCGGGAAACAGGTTACGATAAGCGGACAGGGGTTCGACACGGTTTGCGACGGAAACGGGGTCTTTTTCACGGGCGACCCGAACCCCGCGCCGGTCATCAGTGTCACTGCGACCCAGCTCAAGGTCCGAATCCCCCGCAACGCCAACACCGGCATCGTCACGGTGAAGGTGGGCGCCAACGAGGACAACAGCCAGAGCGTGACCATAGTGCGCCGGCTGTTCCTCACGCGCGAGGGAAGCACCGCGGCGGCGGGACAGACGTTCTCGCTCGTGAACGTCGAAACGATGCAGGCGTTCGGGTCCGGCACGTACCAGGTGGGGCAGGCGGGCCAGAACGTCAAGATGCCGACCGCCATGGTCCTCAACCCCAAGCAGTGGAAGATCTACATCATCAGCGCCGACCCGGCAGACGAGGCCCACGCGGTCTCGGTGCACGACTACGCCGAGTTGACGTACGCCAGCACTGTCGCGCTCACGGGGGCCGGCCCCGCGTACGCAGGCCTTCTGGACGAAGACCAGGACCGCCTGCTCGTCTCGCACTCATCGGGGAAACTCTCGGCGGCGAACACGGTCACGGAAGGCGTGGCAAACGGTTCGCCGGTGACGCTGGGGTCCGCGGCGTGGGGTTTGGACCTTGATGCCAAGAACGGGCGCTACTACGTCGGGGCGACGCACCAGGCGACCGGAAACGGGATCATTGCCATCGTCAACCGCGCCGACCTCTCGGCCGCCGCGCCGCTCGATCTGGGCGCCGGCGTCGTCCCGATGGACGTGAAATACGACCCCGACGATGATCGCATCTACGCCGTCGATTTTGCCGGGGCGAAACTCCACGTCTACGACGCGGGGACGCTCCAGAAGGTCGGGGCTTCGCCCGTGACGATAACGGGCGCGACGGGGCCTATGTCGCTGAGTTTCGGAGGGACCGGCGCCGACCGAAAGGTTTTTGTCGCCTGTTCGAACAACGTCGACCACAAACAGTTGAGCCCGCACGCCGCGCTGGCGGCGTTTAACGTCGCCGATCTCCAGCCCGTTGCAGGCTCGCCGACAGACGTGGGTATCGTCACGACCTCCGAGGACCAGGCCGGCGACTTCGACCAGGTCCGCGCGCGGTTCGCCGGGCGCGACGGGTTCGTCATAGTCACCAGCGACTTCGAGAAGAACTTCGGCGTCCATCTGCCGGACCTCTCGAAGGCGACAATCAACTCCGTCACCTCCCCGTTCGCCTCGGCCTCCAGCAAAGGCAACCTCGGGATCGCGGTGGAGGACTGGTAAGACTTTGAGCCGACCCACCGTTTTGGCGGTGCGATGCGGAATCGTCCTTCGCCATCGGAGTCCCGTAGGGACGGCAGGGGCTCGAGGCCGAAGGGTTCGGCCATTCATCACGTTTCCTGCTCGTAGACCACCTCGCCCGTTTTCATGATCTCGGACAAGAAACCGCTTCGATCGTCTCCGGACTCGAGTATCACCGGCTCGATCCGGTCGTCCACGGAATGCCGGAGTCTGAACAGATCCGTCTCGGCCGCCAGCACGTCGTCAGGAACATGATCAACGATCACGGCCACGTCTATGTCGCTGAAGTCGGAGGCCACGCCGCGGACACAGGACCCATACAAGACCACCTTCCTGACCTCCATTCGCGCCCGGAGCAGTTCCGAGTAACGTCGCACTATGTCAATAGCCGTTGCTTTATCCACGCGAACACCTCTTCAGTCTTGACCAACAGTTCCGAACACCGTTCAGGGGTGAGGCTGGCAAACACCTTCTCTTTGTGCGTCGGGTACCGGGCCTGGACGTTCATCGGCTGCAGGACGTCGAGGAACTCCCGATGGACCAGCGGCATCGACTCGAACAGCCCGCTCGACTTCTCTTTCGCCGTGCCCATGTCGTATTCGGCCAGGTCAACCCAGTATTCAATCTTGGCGGCAGTCGTGCCGCTTCTGGCATCCATCCAAACCAAGTCTAGCACAGCGTCGGTCGAAGGCAAAGGAACGGGCCGGCGTGTAGGACAAATAAGGCACCTCTCTCTGGCGCGTGCGGGCGGGCGGGGGCGGGCGGCCTTGGCGAAGCTCCCGCGAGGCTCCCGGCGGCTCTTGATGTTCCAGCGGCACCCGTTTTGCCCTCCCTGGCGTTTCGTTCGGCTCCAAAATACCAGAAACCGCTCATGGAAGGGGCAAAAATCGTGTCACGGGCGGACGGGAGCATGGTCCCGTTTTGCGGACATCGGAGCCTTTGCCGCCCGCGAGTCAAATCCGGCCCCACGTGTTTCGAGAATGTGCTACAATACCTTCGAGGTAGTACAAGGGAGGCGAAGAACATGAGCACTTGGGAAATGATAGTTGAGGAGGTCCGAACGCTTCCTCCAGAGAGGCAAAAGGAGGTTCTGGACTTCGTCGAGTTCATCAAGGGCCGCGATAGTTCCGGGCGTCCGCACCGAAGTCCCGCCGGCCTTTGGGCAGGCTTGGGCGTGTAAGTCTCGGCCGAGGATATTGCCGAGGCCAGGCGCGAAATGTGGGGCAGTTTTCCGAGGGAAGACATGTGATGGAAGGTCTCGTCTGGGACACGCACGCGCTCGTGTGGTGTTTTGGCGGGAATCCCCTGCGGAGACGAACGCAGGCAAACAATGAAGATAAGGGATGTCATCAAGTTGATTGTCGCTGACGGATGGTTTTTGGTGGACACCGAAGGCAGTCACCGTCAGTACAAACATCCTACCAAACGAGGCCGGGTGACCCTGGCGGGCCACTCGGGTGACGACCTCGCGCCGGGCACTCTCAACAGCGTGTTGAAGCAGGCGGGGTTGAAGGGAGGCAAGTGACATGCATCGTTTCCTTGTTGTGATCGAAAAGGCCAAAGGCAACTACTCGGCATATTCGCCTGACCTTCCGGGATGCGTCGCCACTGGGGCGACGCGGGAGGATACGGAGAAGAACATGTACGACGCGATCGAAATGCATGTCAGGGGACTGGAGGAAGACCACCTGCCGATTCCCAAGTCGACGTCGGTCGCGGAGTATGTGGCGGTGAGGACAGGTTAATCCTTCCGACCCATTGATCACATGTTGATATCGGTGGCTCTCGTAATTTGGAGCGGACCCACCGTTGAAACGGTGGGCTAACCTCGCACGCCCGCGGGGGGCCATAACGGCACGTCACACGCCCGCGCCCACCTCGCGCCGCGTCCCGGATGCCCGCGTCCGGCGTCCCATAGGGACGGATGGACGCATCCCGATCCGAGTCGAATTCCTACTAATATGACCACTTGTCCGCCTTGCGTGCGCGTTCGACCGCCACCTCGATCCTGGCCACGTCCTCCGGTGCGATGGGCGTGGACGTAGTGGTACGGAACCTCGTCTTTACCCGAGCCGGAATTACCAACTTCCAGAGACCCTCCATGAAACTGTCGACGAGCTTTCCCTCCCGATCACGAAGGTCGATTCTGAGAAAGACATCCGCCGCGTCGACATCCGACGAATTCGCCACCTCGCCCATCACGTATACCTGGTCGGCATTGTTGCCCTTCCCGAAACGGTAGCTGACGTCCGACACCGCCACGCTCGGCCGAAGCGATTCCCGCGACGACTCGGTCGGATCAAGCCGAGCGGCCGTGCGCGTGACCGCCACAAATGCCAACAATCCAAGAGCGACAAAGAACACCACCATCCCGGCCATCATCCTCGGGTCCGTCTGGTCGGAGATCCAAGATTGGTGCCCGTGGCAATGCTGGCATCGCCTCGCATCCTTGTGAATCGGTTGCCTGCAATGACGGCATTCTTTGGTTTCCAAGGCCAACCTCCTGCGTCGGGCGCATCTCACGCCATTGGTCCACCCCAAACACAATCTCGAAGCGGCCCCACCGTTTCAACGGTGGGCGGCCGGGGGCACGCCGGGCGGTTCACGAGCAGTCGGACCACGCCCGGATCAGGTGGCGGCCGTGGCGGCGGGTTTCGGAGCCGCCGGTGACCAGGACGCCGGTTTCGATGCCGGCCAGGGCGCAGTATTTGTCCAGGCCCTTGAAGAAGTCCGCCGCCACGGTCATCCCGGCCTTCACCTCGACGGGGACAAGGCGATTCCCCAGGTCAAGGACGATGTCCACCTCGTGACCGGAGGTGTCGCGCCAGAAGTAGATCGTCGGCCGCCGGCCGCGGTGGTGAAACACCTTGAAAAGCTCCGAGACGACGAAGTTCTCGAAGATGGCGCCGCGAAGCGGATGAGAGCGGAGGTCTTCTGCACTCCTGATCCCCAAGAGGCGGCAGAGCACGCCGGTGTCGATGAAGTGGAGCTTGGGGGTCCTCACGATCCTCTTTGAGAAGTTGCCGGAATGAGGCGGGAGGAGCGTGACGACGTAACCGGCCTCAAGGACCGAGATCCATTTTTTGGCCGTCACGTGGCTTATCCCGGCGTCGCTCCCGAGCGACGAGAGGTTCAGGAGCCCTCCAGCGCGTCCGGCGCACAGGGCGACGAACTGCCGGAACGATCGGAGGTCGCCCACATTGAGAAGTGTTCGGACGTCCCTCTCGACGTACAACGCGATGTAGGAGTCAAGCCAATCGATGGGGTCGATCTGCCTGTCGACGAGCGGGGGGAACATGCCGCGCAACAGAACATCCTCAAGAGGCGGTACGCGAGGAGGCGGTTCGCGTTCCTCCACGCGATCGAAGTGATCCGGGTCCGCGGGCTGTCTCCCGAAGACCTCCGAGAGCGAAAACGGCATCAACTCGACGACGGCGGCCCTCCCGGCCAGCGACTGGCTGATCTTCTCTGAAAGAACGAACTGCTGCGAGCCGGTGAGTACGAACGGCCCGGCCCGTTTTTCGTCGACCACCTGCTGAAGGTACGAAAACAGATCGGGTGTTCGCTGGGCTTCGTCGAGGATCACCCCATCCGATCCTTCCAGCTGCTGGAGAAAACCGGTCGGATCGCCAATTGCCTCCTCCCGGGTCGCCGGGTTTTCCATTGAAATGTACTTGAACTCCGGCAAGGCCATCCTTGCAAGTGTCGTCTTGCCCGCTTGCCGTGGCCCCGTGAGGTACACCACCGGAAAACTCCCGGTGAGGTTCTTGAGTTTCCGTTCGAGATGGCGTCTAATCATGTGCAATTACTAGCATATTCATAATGCCGCGTCAATTGAAAGTTTAACTTTCAATCGGCAAGGAGGCGTGACGGGGCGCTTGTGGCGCTGGGTCGGTTGGCTGACTTCGCCGAGTCTACCCCGCCCGGCGGCCGAGGTAGGTCAAAAGCTCGTTTCGGAGCTTCTGGACCTGCTTGTTGATCTCGGGGTCGTCGGCAAGGCGGAGGCGGGTTTGGGGGCGTTTCTTTTTTGACTCGTCGGCCGGCTCGACGGCCTCTTCGGCGATGATACCGAGCTTCAAAAACAGGCTCACGGCGTTTTCGATGTTCATCTTCGAGAGCCCCTCGACAAGAGTGACTTTGCCGCGGTCGAGCATCGAGCGCCCCAGGTCCTGGGCCTTTGTGACGAAGTCCCTGCGATCAAGCGGGCCTCGGCGAAGGATGGCCAGCGCCTCGGCGGCGATGTGGTAAGACTCGAGGTAGCTTTCCAGGAGCGCGGCTAGCGTCGCGGTCAGGGTCTCGGCCTCGGGTTTGAGCGAGAGCCTGTCGCCGTCGACGCTCACAAACCCCATCGAGAGCACGGACGCAACCTCGCGCGAGAAGACCTCTTCGAAGGTGACGTTTACCTCGTACGAAAACTCGTAGCGCAGGATCTCGCGCAGGCGCATCGCGCGCAGGAACGCCTCGTCCCTTGGAGCGGTGTGGCCCTCGAAGCTCCGGATGGTGCACGCGGCGATCGCGGTCGGAAGCAAAAAGTGTATGAGCGAATTTTTGTAGTAGTCGAGTTGGAGCCGGGCCTGCGGGGCCGCGGCGTACCGCGCCTCGCCGCCGGAGGCCGAGGCCAAAAGCATCCCGTCGCGCAAAAACCGCCGGACGCACTCGGCCGCCGCGCCCTCCAGGTCCTCCATCGCGGGCGAGAGCTTGACCCCCGGCCGGGCCGTCACAAGCTCGACGATGGTCCGCGCCCTCCGCGCGATCTCATCCACCGAGAGCGGCTCGCGCGCGGTGAGCAGCACCGTCGAGACGACCGGCGACGGCGCGACGACGGCCATGCTTGCGATCTTGTGCGTGATGTCGTAGCCGAGCGCCTCGACGGTCTTGCGGAAAACCTCGGGGTCGGAAGCGCCCGCCTCCGCGCCGCGGAGGCGCACGAAATCCTTAAGCGACACCGGGGCGCCGAAGCGAATGTAGATGTTTCCGTACCGCGACGTGAGCACGCCCGTGGTCTTGACGAGCCCCTTGATATCCTCCTTTGTCTTTCCCCCGCCCATAAGCTCCTTCATGTAGCTCTCACCCTCGACGACTTTTTCGTACATGATGGAGATCGGGACGAACAACACGTCGTCGCTCGCGCCGGCAAGGCACGACTCGACGATGGTCGTGAGGAGCCCCAGTTTGGGCGGGAGCATCTTGCCCGTGCGCGAGCGGGTGCCTTCGATGAAGAACTCCTGCGTCCAGCCCTCACGGAGCAGGCGCCTGATGTACGCCCTGAAGATGGCCTGGTAGAGCGCGTCTCCCTTGAACGTCCGGCGGATGAAGTACGCCGCCATGTTCCGGAAGAGGTGCCCCAGGGGCCAGAAGCTCAAGTTGTCGCCGGCGGCGATGTGCGGGACGATAAGGCCGTTTTGGAAAAAAATCTGCGAGACTATCAGGTAGTCCACATGGCTCCGGTGCATGGGGCAAAGCACCAGCGGCCCGCGGCGCGCGGCCTTGCGAACCTGCTCGAGCTCGGACTTGTCATAGACCATCCGCATGCCGGCGATGCGCCAGACGTTGTTCAAAAAGAGATCGGCCCCCGCGATGTACGAGTAGTGCAGATCGGCGAACATTCTCTTGACGATCCCGCGCGCCCGCGCCTCGACGGCCTCCTGCCTTTTTGCCGTTTCCACCGCCTCGGCCGCGATCGCCTCCTTGACGATCGGGTCCCGGAGCACCATCTCGCCCATCTTCTGCGGGACGCGCTTGTCGGGGCCGGTCACCGCCACCCGTTCGCGCTGGATGGCCCTTGTCAGCACAAAGCGCACCTGCCGCGCGAGCACCTCGTCGGACGAATCGGCGTGCTCGGTCACGAACGCCTTGAGATCGATCGGCTCGCCGAAACGGGCCTCGGCGCTGCGGTGGTGGAGCACAAAAGAGATCACCTCGCGCAAAAGCGTGGGCTGGTCGCGGTTGCCGAAGACGGCGTCAACGAGCGTCGGCTCGGCGCTTGCGGGGCGCTGGTGGTAGAGCAGGAGCTGGGGCAAAAGGAAAATGGGTTTGTCCATCTTCCGCTGGAGCCGGATGAGGCTTTTGACGTAGTCGATGGCGAAGCGCGAGTCCGCGCGCGCAAGCGTGCGGGGTTTTTTGAGGAATATGAGCGACGACCCGCCGAGGCGCGTGACCCAGCTCATCCGTGTCTCGAGCTCCAGCGGCCTCCCGGTGACACCCGGAATGCGGATCTTCCTGTAGTGCAGCCACCACGAAACGGGCTGGTACAGCTCGTACCATATGCCGTTGACGAATCGCGCCAGCGGCAGGTCGTGAACCATGTACACCCAGTTGAAAAACAGGTACGACAGAAACGACCGCGAGCGCATTATGTAGACGACAACGCCTTTTTCGGCAAGGCCCCGAATCCGCTCGGCGATTCCGGCGGGGACCTTGATGCGAGCAAAGAAGAACTTGAAAAGAAAGCGCAGAAGAGGACCGTACCCGGCGTGCATCGCCGTCGGGAAAGGGAGATCGTCGAACGAGGGCACCGGAGGCGCCCCGCCCTCCGCCTGTTTCTCAAGCGCCGTATCTGACTCTAGTTTCGCCATTTCAGTGCTGAAAAGTTGACAAACACGGCTACCCGGCGTCTTTGAGACGCCAACCCTTTTGCCCAAAGGTGGTAGCCATGCTTGAAGGCATTCTACGCGACCTCCTGGAGCTTACGCAAA
>JACRCP010000211.1 GCA_016218965.1 Deltaproteobacteria bacterium
AGGGCGTGGCGGGACTGGGCGAGGGGGACGGGAGCGGCGGCGGGAGCACTTGCCGCCTGCGGCGTCTGCGTTGCTCCCCTACTCTCACCTGCTCCCCTACCGTCGCCGGCGGGCGGGCCGCAGTGGCAGCTTGCGACGTACGTCGCGGCGGCGAGGGCCACGGAAAAGAGAATGATGACGGTGACGATGTTGCGGTTCATGGGGTCCCTCCGGAGGTGCGTCAAGCCGCACCCAAGTCAAGGCGGCGTCAACACCGCTCACTTCGTTCGAGTGCGCGAGGCCGTCGGCCGCCGCACTCCAAGGAGATCGCATTCTACCTGTACACCTCGCTTCGATGGCGAACCCGCATGATGCGGACTGCCTTCGCGGCGTCGTCGATTTCGTAGATCACCCTGTAGTCTCCGACTCGTATTCGCCAGTCCCTCCCCGGACCGGAAAGTTTCCTGCATCCCGCAGGTCTCGGGTTTGCCGAAAGGCCGCTCATTTCGGCCGCGACGCGATGAAAGACCTGGGCATCCAGCCTCTTCATGTCCCGCTCGGCTTGTCCCGAGATGAGCAGCTCATGCATCGGGGGAACATTCCCTCAGAAAGTCGTCGAGCTTCCTGAACTTGATCGGCTTGGCGCGCATGGCCTTGAGCGACTTCAAATCCTCAAGGTCCTCCAACTTTTCGAGCATTTCCCGGTACCTGTCGATGTCGACGATGACGGCGGCAGGTTTGCCTTTCCTGATGACGATTTCGACCTCTGCCGCCCTCGATCTCATTGGCACACCTCCGTTTTCAAGTTGCCTGCGAGACAACTCTACAACAAATCGTTGCTGCCTGCCACCCGGTCCACCTCCTTTCGATGCCGTACCCGACTTCGCAGGGCTTCGTCACGGCTGGCCCGCGGTTGGCGGCCTGCCCTACGAAGCCCGAAGGGCGAAGTGGGGTGAGGAAGTCGGCGTCCGCCTGCCCTACGAAGCCCTGCGAAGGATGGGTGCCCCAAGAGGGGGGACCGCCTCGGAGCCGCCTTGGGCACCGCTTGCTGACGCGCGCGGCTCGGGGGTCGCAGCGGGAGCACTTGCCGCTTGGGGCGTCTGCGTGGCTCCCCTACCGTCGCTGGCGGGCGGGCCGCAGTGGCAGCTCGCGGCGTACGTCGCGGTTGTGAGGGAGGCGAGGGCGAGGACGAACAGCATCGCGTTGCGGCGGCTCATTGGACTCCTCCGGAGGCGCGTCAACACCGCTCACTGCGTTCGGGTGCGCGAGGCCATTGGCCGCCGCACTCCAAGACGCTCAGAACCTCGCTTGACCGCCTATCAGCGCGAAAACGAGCAGGCTCTTGTAGCCTTCGGGAGCCGAAAAATAGTATTCGGCCATAGTCTCGGCCGTGAGGCCGAACATCTCCGAAAAATCCCACTGCACGCCGGGCGCGCCGCCTATGCCCACCATCCCGCCGTCGGGGGTCTGGTAGTACGGCGCTTGGACGGCGACGAACGGCTTGAGCACGCCGTCGGGGTTCCAGACGAACGACTGGACCCGCACGGCGCCGCCGAAGCTCGACGAGAAGATCCCCACCGCGCCCAGTTCGACCCATTTCCCGAGGCCGTAGCCGACGAACATCTCGCCCGCGGCGTTGAAACTGGGGACGGCGAAGGCGCCCTTGGGGGCAAGGAGGAAGCGGCCGGCGTGGGAATATGGGCGTTCGGATGCCGCCCCTGCACCCGCCTCACCGACCGGAGCCGGGGCCTGCGGCTTCCTCTGCAAGTCCATCACTTCCATCGGCTCCTGCTTTTTTGCCGCGACCGGACCTTTCTGGGACTTGACCCAGATCCCGGCGCTGGCCGGGAAGATCGTCGCGAGCGCCTCGGGGATCACGTCAAGGAAGTCCTCCTCGGTCCCCCCCTTGATCCGCTTGCTGTAGATCTCCTCGATGTTGCCTTCCTTGATGTTGATGAGCTTTAAGTTGATCGTGTGCGACGCGCCGAGCTTCCCGACGCTCCCCATGAGTATCTTGTCCACGCCCAGCGCACCCCCGATTGAGACCATGCAGCTCGTGTCCGTGCAACCGGCCATCTGCTTCTTCTGCTCGTAACCGAGCATCGCGTCGATCTCTTTGCTGCCGATGACCCTGGCCTCCTTCATCTTGGCCATCTCCCCCAGGAACATGTCGGTCACGATGCCGGCGGTCCTGGGTTCGACACCCTGCGCCTCGAGTTGAAAGAAGGCCGTCTTCAGGACCGATTTGGTCGGCGCAGTTTTTTCCGCGGTGGGCGTTGTCTGCGGAGACTCGGCAAATGCCTCGGGAGGAGACACCAAGAGGGAAAGCAAACAAGCCAGTGCAGCAGCAATGTGCCGCCCCGTGCGGGAGCCGAAATTTGAAAAATCGAATCTCATCACACCCGGAGAGGAGGGAGTCGCATCTACAGTTTGGTTTGTATCACAGGGGGGGCCGGGGAAACAACAACAAACCTCTATTGGCGCCCAACGTACCCGCTCCCCGGTCGACGGGCCGCCCCGCCCTTCACCCTTTGATGACCCGCGGAAGGAGCATCTGGTGGTGGGGACAGATGCTTTTGGGGTTCTGGTAGCAGCAGCGGGTGAAGGTGACCGTGTAGTCCCGCAGGCTGTCGAAGGAGACTATCTCGTCTATGAATCCCCTCTGTGCGCAGTATGCCGGGCGTGAGCGGTCGTGGTAGTTCTTCGCGAGTTCGTTCATCTTGTCTATGACGGGCGAAAGCGGGCGGTTGGCGTCCTTTTCCTTGACGAGCCTCCTTGCAAACGCGGCCACGGCGGCGGTCTCGCCGTGCATGACATAAATCTCGGTTGTCGCGGTGCCAAGCGTAAACGCGTTGTTGCGCGTCGCCTGGGGCCCGCCGAGGACATAGTGCGCCGCCGCGGTGCCCTTGCGAAGGACCACAGCCAGCATCGGCAGATCCGAGTTTTCGATCGAGAAGATGAGCGATTGGCCCAGGCCCAAAAGCTCGGCCTTCTCCGCGATGTCGCCCACGTCTATGCCGCTTGTGTCCTGAACCCAGACGATCGGGACCCTGTCGCGCCCGCAGTGCGTGACGAACTCGTTCATCTTGATGAGTCCCTGCCGGTAGAGCTTCCCGCCGATCCCGATGTACTTCCCCGCCGCGTATTCGGGATAGCCCCTTCCAAGGAACCCCTGCCTGTTTGCGATGACGCCCACGAGGAAGCCATCCATCTTCGCAAGCCCGCAGTACATGTCGGGCCCGTAACCGGGTCTGAACTCCATGTGCTCGCTGCCGTCGACCAGCCGCGCGATGACCTGCTCGACCTCGTACGCCATCTTCTGATTGTGCGGGACGATGAAACGCATGTCGCCGGCCCCAAAACGCGGAGGCTTCGGCTCGGCCACCCTGAAGTGCGACGGGTCCTGCATCGGCATGCCCGCCATGCACTCCCGGAGCGCGTTCAGGACGCCTTCTTCAGTCTCGAAGACCTTCTTGAAGAAACCCGTCTGCTCGTAATGGACGCCCACGCCGCCCGGCGGGGTCGCCTTGAACTGCCGCGTCGCCTCGACAATCTGCTCGGCGCCCGCCTCGTCAAAACCGCCCTTGGGGGACATCCCGCTCACGATCCCCGCCCCGCCGACGGCAATGTTGGCCTTGTGATGGGCGAAGATGATCCCCGGGCTGATCCCGTGATAGCCGCCGCCGGCCGGATTCGTTCCGTAGACTCCGACGATGATGGGAATCCCCTTCTGCATGAGCTCGGCGTGCCTGAAGAACGTGCGCCCGTGCAGGCGCCTGCCGGGGTAGACCTCCTCCTGCTGCGTGAGCTTCACGCCGCTGCAGTTGAGAACCCAAACGAGCGGAATGTGAAGCCTCTCGGCGACGTCCTGTGCGCGGAACATCTTCTCGGCCTGACCCGGGATCCACGCGCCGGCCAGAACCTTGTTGTCCGAGACGACGATCGAGGCGTATTTCCCGGAGATCCTGCCGATCCCGGTGAAGATCCCCGTGCTCTTCTCTTCGTTGCCGAAGGGGTCGTACAAGCTGTTCAGGGGCACGAACGTGCCGGCGTCGACGAGCATTTCGAGCCTCTCCCAACCGGTCTTCTCGCCGCGTTTGTGGAGGTCATCCGCAGAAATACCCGCGTTTTTGACCACCTCCCGCGCAGCCTCGGCCTTCTTCTCTTCCTCCAGGATCTGGGCGGCGTTTTGCTCCATCTCCGCAAGATGAAACGGTTTCAGTTCACTCCCGATGTCCGCCATCTTCTCGAAGTACTGCTTCATTTCAAGAAACCTCCTCCGTGTGGAAACCCAGGGGCCTGGGCCGGGTTGAACGCCGGCCCGGACCATACCACCGCCACCCGGGACGGTCAAAACGGTGTCTGAGTACGTGTTTGAGTCGGCCGCGAAGAAATGCGGTCACACTGAACGGTACACGTCTTTCCTGTCGGTGACTCGGTGAATCAGCACGATGTGAGCGTCGTCGTCAATGGAGTAGACCACCCGAAAGTTCCCAACGCGGATGCGCCAGTCGTTCTTTCTGCCTTTGAGCTTGCGGACGCCGGGCGGGCGGGGGTTGTCGACGAACCCGTCGATGGCGGCGCTGACTCTCGAGAACATCGTGTCGTCGAGCGCGAGGACTTCGCGCTCGGCTCGGCCGGTGAGTTCGACGGAGTAACTCACGACTTGCGACGCTGCGCTCGCCGTGCTTTCACCGAAGTCCAGGCCACCCGCGGCTCGTATTTCGTCTCGTCAATCAGCCTGGCGTCGATGGCGTCCTGAGCGCACTCGAGCAGTTCCCTGTATTCCTTGACCGTGAGAAGCACCTGCCGCTGTCTGCCCTTCTTGTCGACAAGAAACTGGGGATGTAACGTCATCAACCGATCCCTCCATTATTCAAAAACATCATATCCGCCCCCGGTCCGGCCTGTCAAAAGGCTCCTGTCACCTCCCGTATTTCGGCACCCGATCTGCGGCCTTGGTGGCGGCGCGTGGGGCGCGGTAGCGCGCGACGCGGGAGGGGCGTGCGATCCGACCGCCCGCCTCGGCGTGCAGTTCGAGGCCCAGAGCCGCGATGACCCTGAGAACCGTGTCGAAGTCGGGACTGCGTTCACCGGAAAGTGCCTTGTACAGGCTCTCCCGGGACAGCCCGGCGTCCCGCGCGATTTGGGCCATGCCTTTCGCGCGCGCAATGGCGCCCAGCGCCTTCGCGATGAACGCGGCGTCTCCGCCGGCCTCCTCGAAACACGCCTCTAGATACGCGGCCATCTCCTCCGGGGTCCTGAGATGTTCGGCGACGTCATAACGGGTGGTGACAGTCTTTGACATGGTGGCTACTCCGGCACAACCCCACTGTAGCCAGAAGGCTACACGTTGTCAATGACCGGCCGACCGACCGACCGCAATCAGCCACCACCAAGTGACAGCACTCGAAGCAAGCCCCGTGAAGCGGGGCGATACAGGTGCCCGCCCGCCGCCAACCCGTTTCGACAGCAAGTGCCAAGCGACAGTGCCCGACTCCAGCCGGACCTCTACCAAATCCCCGCCCCGTCCGTTGTTTGACCACAGTTCCGATCACCTGTATTGTGTCTTGTGGACGAACGGGATCCTGCTCCGGCACCGGGGAACGCAATGCCGACGGAATTGCTCTTCGAGGTTACCACGCCGCTGGGATTCTCGGTGCGGTGCACGCGCACCTACTGGGCGTTCATCACCTCGGAGAAACACCCGGTCCTCGCGGGCCATGAAGAGGACGTCGAGCGCGCACTTGCGGACCCGGATGAGATTCGGCGAAGCCGCATCGATCAGGACGTGTATCTGTTCTACAGAGGGGAGACCCCTCGCTGGTTGTGCGCCGTGGCCAAACACGAGGACGGCTCGGGGTTTTTGATCACAGCGTACCCAACCGACGCGATCAAGGCGGGAGAAGTCATATGGAAAAAGTAAAAGTGATTCACGACTCGGCCGGGCACACGCTCACCGTCTGGTTTGACGACCCCTCGAAAGAGCACGTCTGCGAGGAGACGGCAGACGAGGTCGTGCTGATGAAGGACGTGAACGGCAAGGTCATAGGTTTTGAACTGCTCCACTACGAAACCGCCGGCGCCGAAACCGGTCTGGCAGTCGAAACAGTCATCCACACGGGAACCTGATCTCCCATCACCAGGGGCCGGCGCACCCGCCCCCCGCCAACCCGATTCGACGGCAAGTGCCAGTGACAGTGTCTGACGTGCGCCGGGATAAACCGGCGTGGAGAAGAGGATGAGAGAGCCTTACATCGAAGGGTTGGCAGCCCACGGTGGCCCCGAGTCATGCGTTGACTCTCGTGAGGGAGTCGGCGAAGCGTTGACAGGGGAACGCACAGGCA
>JACRCP010000212.1 GCA_016218965.1 Deltaproteobacteria bacterium
CGTCAAAACCGCGACCCTCAAACAGAACGCCAAGGTGTACCTTGACGAGGCGGTCTGGGCAGGGGTGCCGGAGGTGTGGTGCGAGTAGAAACGGAGCGCGCGGCAGGCGCCTCCAGACGGCCGCTCGTCGGTCTACCAAGGCCGCATGAGCACACCCCAAAGCGAGCGCAGGCTTTGACTTCGCGATCTTAAGTTGTAAGATGGCCGCCTGTTTTTGGGGGCGTGAGGCTGGCGGCGCGGTGAGGGTGACGGTCAACGGTCAGCAGAAGGAAGAAGCGAACGGAACGACGGTGGCGGACCTGGCGGCGTCGCTGAAGCTCGACGCGCGGAATATCGCCGTGGAACTGAACCGCGCGATCGTGAAAAAGTCCGAGTATGGTTCGACCGTCCTGCACGACGGGGACACGGTCGAGATCGTGACGTTCGTGGGGGGCGGTTAGGCAGTGGCTTCACGACTTATTACTGACGACTGACGGCAACCGCGAATCCTGAACTCCAGGTCCTCGGTTCTGATCTGTGCGTTGGTGGCCGAATGTCGCTGGTCGTGAGTCGTTGGTCGTCGGTCGTGAGCCGCTTGAGGAGGTTCTGTCGTGGGAGATACCTGGAGCATCGGCGGGAGGGCGTTTTCGTCCCGGCTCATCGTGGGGACCGGCAAGTATGCGTCGTTCGAGCAGACGCGGCAGGCGATCGAGGCTTCGGGGACCGAGATGGTCACCGTGGCGGTCAGGAGGGTGAACCTCTCGGACAAGTCGCAGGACTCGCTGCTCCACTACATTGACCCGAAGAGATACGTCATTCTCCCAAATACCGCCGGGTGCTACACGGCGGACGAGGCCGTCAGGTACGCGCGGCTCGGGCGCGAGGTCGGGCTGGGTGAGTTCGTGAAGCTCGAGGTGATAGGCGATCCAAAGACGCTTTTCCCAGACAACGAGGCAACGCTCGAGGCGGCGAAGGCCCTGGTCAAGGAAGGGTTCGTCGTGATGCCGTACACGAGCGACGACCCGATCATGGCGCACAAGCTCCAGGACGCGGGGTGCGCCGCGGTCATGCCGCTCGGAGCGCCGATCGGTTCGGGGCTGGGCCTTCGCAATCCGTACAACGTCAGGATCATCCTCGAAGCGGCCAAGGTGCCGGTCATCGTGGACGCCGGCGTGGGAACGGCCTCGGACGCGGCGATTGCGATGGAGCAGGGGTGCACGGCGGTCCTCATCAATACCGGCATCGCGGGGGCCAAGGATCCGGTGCTCATGGCGCAGGCGATGAAAGATGCGGTCGCCGCCGGCCGAAAGGCGTTTCTGGCGGGCAGGATCCCCAAAAAGCTCTACGCGCAGGCGTCGAGCCCCGTAGACGGGATGATCGAATGACATTCAAACTCTACATCATCACAGATCGCAGGGCCGCGGCTCCCCGTACGATCGAAGAGATCATCGAAGCCGCACTTGCGAATCTCAAGCCCGGCGAGGCGGCGGTGCAGCTTCGGGAGAAGGACCCGCGGCCGCGGGAGCTTTACGAAACGGCGCTCCGCCTCGTGAAAATCGTTCACAGGCGGGGTTGTCTTCTGGTCGTCAACGACAGGGCGGATGTTGCCAGGGCAGCGGGGGCGGACGGAGTTCATCTGGGGCGTTCATCCATGCCGGTCGAAGCCGCGAGGAAGGCGCTGCCGGGCGGACTCATCGGCGTGTCGACGCACTCGGTTGCCGATGCCGAGCAGGCCGAGAAGGAAGGGGCAGACTTCATCGTGACGGGACCCGTGTTCGCCACCGCGTCGAAACCGGGCGTCACGGAACCGATGGGGGTCGCGGGTCTCTCGGGGGTGTGCCGGGCTGTCCGGGTCCCGGTGTACGCGTTGGGCGGAATGGATTCCTCCAATGCGGCGGCTGTCGCGGGCACAGGCGCGGCCGGCGTGGCGCTCATCCGCGGGGTGATGTCGGCCCCGGACCCGGGGCGGGCGGCCATGCAGATCGTCCAGACGGTGGCGTGCGGAACGGGAGCCGGGCGGCGCGGAACCCCGGCTGCCCGGGCGAAATGAGGTCTTGGCGCCATGACACAGCTTGACTCGGCGAGGGCCGGGAGGATAACCGACGAGATGGGGGCGGTCGCGGCTGCCGAGGGACGGACGCCCGAGTTCATCCGTGAAGGCGCGGCCGCCGGACGGATCGTGGTGACGCGCAACTGCGCGAGGAGGGTCGCGGCGCCCATCGGGATTGGCGCCGGCCTGCGCACGAAGGTAAACGCGAACATCGGGACCTCGCGCGACGAACACGACCTGGACGCCGAAATCGAAAAGGCCCGCGTTTCGGTTTCGGCGGGCGCCGACACGCTCATGGACCTCTCGACGGGGGGGTCTCTTGCGGGCATCCGGTCGGCGGTCATGGAGTCGGCGAGTGTCCCGCTTGGGACGGTGCCAATCTACCAGGCGGCGGTGAGGGCGGCCGATCGCGGGGCATCGTTTTGCGAAACGACCCCCGACGAGTGGTTCGCGGTGGTGGAGGAGCAAGCCCGCGAGGGCGTGGATTTCATGACGGTCCATTGCGGCGTGACGCTCGAGTCAAAGCGCCGGGCGGACGCAGCGGGGCGGGTCCTTGGCGTCGTGAGCCGCGGCGGGGCGCTCACGCTCGAATGGATGCGATTCAACGGCAGGGAGAACCCGTTTTTTTCGCAATACGATCGGCTCATGGAGGTCTTTCACGAGTACGACGTGGCAATCTCGCTCGGAGACGGCTTCAGGCCGGGGGCGGGGGCCGACGCAACCGATCGGGCGCAGGTGCAGGAGCTCATCATCCTTGGCGAGCTTTGCGAACGGGCGTGGAAGGCGGGGGTCCAGGTCATGATCGAGGGTCCGGGGCACGTGCCCATTAACCAGATCGCCGCCAACGTCCAGCTTGAGAAGTGCCTGTGCCGCGGCGCGCCTTTCTACGTGCTCGGTCCCCTCGTCACGGATTCCGCTCCCGGGTACGACCACATCTCCGCGGCCATCGGGGGCGCCGTCGCCGGCGCAGCCGGCGCCGATTTCCTCTGTTACGTCACCGCGTCCGAGCACCTCCGGCTCCCTTCCGTCGAGGACGTGCGCGAGGGCGTCGTGGCGGCGCGGATTGCCGCGCACGCGGCGGATGTCGCCAAGGGGATCCCCGGCGCCGCCGAACGCGACGCCGAGATGAGCCGGCGGCGGCGGGCGCTCGACTGGGAAGGGATGTTTGCGGCGGCGCTCGATCCCGCCAGGGCCCGCGCCCTTCGCTCGTCCAGCAGGCCGTCGGAGGACGACGTCTGCACGATGTGCGGGCCGCTGTGTGCGATTAAAATGCAGGAACAGGTGAAATAGGTCTTATGGGTCCTATGGGTCGCATGGGTCCTATTTGGTTTGTTGCCGCGGCGGCGGCGGTCATCTCCGCCTGTTTCTCCCCGTACTCGTTCGAGGATGCCGCCAAGGAGGACACGCTCGAGGCCTATCGGCAGTTCCTGGAAGAGAACCCCAATGATATCAACCAGTCCGTCGCGCACCGGCGCATGGCCGAGATCGAGTTTAACGAGGCGGTGAAGGCCGGAACGGTCTGGGGGTTCAAGAAGTTCCTCCAGGAATATCCCGACTCAATCCAAGTCGAGGCCGCAAGAAAATATCTGGAAGAACTGCGGTTCGCGAAGGCACAGAAGGAGAATACAAAACAGGCGTACCTCACGTTCCTTTCGTTTCACCCCGACGGCGATTCCGCGCGCAAGGCCCGTTCGTCCATCATGGAGATCGAGTACGCGGCCGTCCGGAAGGGGGACCCGCAGGCGCTGCGCAGGTACATCGCGTTCTACCCCGATTCGCCTTTTCGCGCGGACGCCGAGGCGAAGCTCGACGACATCGAGTTCGACGCGGCCAGGAAGGAGGGCGAGGCCGGTCTCCTGGAGTATCTCGCGCGCCGCAAGGGCGGCCCCCACGAGGTTGAGGCCAGGATGCTCTACGCGCGCGCCGCGCTCGACCGCTCCATGGCGCGATGCCGCGTCAAGCGCGCCGCGGCGCTTCTTGCGGAGTTCGGCCGCGACCCGAAGTTGGGCGGCATCAGGGCCGAATACGGCCCAAGGGTTGCTGAGGCGACGGGCGCGTGCGCGGCCCGCAAGGCGCTCCTCTCGCTCGATTCGGCGGCGCTCTTTAGGCTCTCGAAATCGACGGGGCGGTACGCGGGCGCCGCGGCCGCCGCGCTCAAACTCGCCTCGGGGCGGCCCGCCGCGTTCGGGGATCTCAAGGCGCTGACCACCTCCGCACTCGCACACGGCGAGGCGGGCACGCTCAAGGGATTGCGGGCGCTCTCCGATTCGAGGGACCCGGTCGAGCGCCATCGCGCGGCGGTCATGCTGCGGTTTCTGCCGAAAGGCGGCGCCCTTGACGCGGCGCTCAATCTCCTTGGAGACCAGTACGTCCCGGTGAGGCACGCCGCGGCGGGGACGATCTCGGCAATCGCCGGGCTGCTCAGCCCCGCCCAGGTCGAAAGAACGTTCGGCTCCCGGATCTCCCGGATCGAGGAGCAGGCACGCGACGCCGCGCTTTACTTCAAGGCCGCGGTGCTGTATGAGGCGCGCGGGCTCAAGTCCGAAGCCCTTTCGCTTTTTCGAAAGGCGGCGCTCGCGGATCGCTACGACCCGTACGTGATCTTCCGGCTGGCGTTGGCCGAGTCGTCGGCCGGTGAGCCGATGAAGGCGATTGCGGCATACGGCCAGTTTGTGAAGGTCGCTTCGGCCGCCATGAAGGAGCGCGAGGGAATATGGGACGAAAAACCCCCTCCCGCCGTGTCCGATTCGACGCGCGCGATCGCTTTCCAGTACTGCGGGCTGCTGGAACTGCTCAAGAACGCCGAGGCGATCCTCGGGCCGGCCGCGCTCTCGGCCGGGGATATCGGGAAGGAGGAGCGGCTGGCGCTCGAGTCGGCCGGGGGGCGGGTCGCGAGAGGCGCCGAGTTCATGGACAAGGCCGCGGCCGTGATGGGAGAGGGAAAGACCGCCCTCTGCGGCGGCGACGGGGGCGCCGCGGCGGTGGTGAATGCGCGGACCCGGCGGACCGAGGCCGTGCGCGCACTCGTCGAGGCGCGGCCCCCGTGGCTTGCGGCGCTGCTCGAGGAGATTGTCGCCTTTGAATCGGATGCGGACATCAGGAAACTTGCGGAGAGATCGCTCTCCGTGCCACCCAAACCCGTCGGAGAAGGAGAGAAGAGATGAAAAAGCTGCTGGCACTCATGGTGATTTTCGCGTTTCTTGGCTTTGCGGGCGCGGCGCTCGCGTGCGAGGGGGCCGGCGCGTGCCCGATGAAGGTGAAAGGCGCCAAAGTCGAGGTCAAGAACGTCGAAAAAGGGGTCACCATCACGATCACCGGTGGTGACGCGGCCGCGGTGAAGGAGATACAGGAAAAGGCGGCCAAGGCCAAGGAAGGCTGCGCCTGCATGAAGGGCGGGAAGGAACAGGGAAAGTGTCCGCACGCGGGCGAAAAGGGCGCGTGCGGCGACGAGCAGTCGTCCGAGTCGAAATGCCCTCACGCGAAGTGAAGCGCTGCCCGAATTCGGAGGGGTGCAATTCGCGTTTGACTAATGCAGTTTCGAACCCGGAAGGGTTGCACCCCCGGCTATTGACTGCCGCCCCGCAGGGGCGGGTTCTGCCGGTCGAGGCTCGCCCTTGAGGCGGGCCCGGGCCGCCGCGCGCACATGTTCGTGCAGGTGGATGTCGTTCATCACCGTTCGAAGGTCCTGGGCGGCGAGCGTCGTGACTGCGTGCACGGCTATCTCGGTGGGTGTGTACGGGTTTCGCGCCAGGGCCAGGCGCACGCGGTAGTTTCGCCGCCAGCGGGGGCAGCCGTGGATCTCGCGAAGGACCGACGTGGTGTTGGGCCGCCGCGCGCAAAGCGCCACGATGTCGGATTCGGTCACACGCGGGTTCATGAGGAGGTTCCGCACGACCTCGGGCGCGGGGTCTTTGAGCAGGCGCTCGATGAGAGCCCTGTCGAGCGACTTCGCCAGCGCCCGGCGCCCGCCCAGGGTGACCTTCGCGAGCTCCGAATCCCACTCCGCCGCTTCGTCAGGCGACAGGGTGCGCGCGGGCGGGGGCCTCGAAAAGAGCCTGCACACCGCGGCCGCCCGCTGCTCGACGGCCGTCGCGTATGCGGCGGCCATGCGGTCGTAGAACGGCGCCCCGCGCGACTCGAGGCCGCCGACGATCTCGGCGAAAGCGGCAAGGACGTGATCGGCCCCCTGGTCCCCGCGCGACGTGTCGGCGGCCGCCTCGCGGAGGACCGCGACGACGTCTTCGGGATCGCTTGCCTCCAGGAATTCTGAAACGACGCGCACGCGCATCGCCGGTTCGGCGAGAGCTAGGAGACGTTTTCTGAGCGCGGCAAACGCATTCGGCGGGTTGGCGGGGCCGCCGTTCATGGCACGCCGGCGACGTCGATGCGGAATGCGAACCGTTCGAGACGCTCGGGGGGATCGAAGAACACGACCTGGAAAGGAAGCCACTTGCCGGCGCCGGTTTTCAGCCTGCGTTCGCCAAGCTTGGCGTAGGCCTTTTCCTGCGAGTCGAGTTCGTAGACCTCTTCGGGCGTGAGCGGAGTGGTCGGGAAGAACTCGCCCCTGAAGGCCACGTAGTTCGCGTAGTCGGCGAGCTCGAACGTAATCTTGACTGCGGCCGGATCCACGGCGCCGTCAGCCTTGACGTTTCCCGTCACCACTCCCGCCCTCCTGCCGCCGGCCGTAGTGTAGAGCTTGAATCCCTGGATCGTGTACTTGTTGAGCCCCCCGGCCGACGCCGGGGACAGGTTGGAGATCACGTTTGCAACTGCGACCTTGCCCTTGTGCAGGCCCAGAAGCGCAAGCGTCCCGGCGAGCAGAAGAGCCGTGAACACCCAGGGAGCCGCGATCCGGAAGAAACCCGTCTTCATCTCGCGTCTGACGGCCGGCACGGCGGCGGAGTGGACTTTCGAGATGGCGGGGCGTGCGTGCTTGACCGCCTCCTCCGACAGGCTCACGCCCGAAGGCCCGGCGGCCATCCCTCCCGGGGGGCCGGCGGGCATCCCGCCCGCCATGTGCTGGACAAATGACGCGGCCCCCCCGGAGTCGAGGTCGAATCCGGCCGCCGCGCCGGGCACGGCCGTCGGGTCCGGCAGGCTGATCCCGCGCGCAGGGAGTTGTTCGATCCTCGGGCCCAGGCTCGGTTGAACGTTGATCGATTCGAGCTGGGCGAACAGGTCGTTCTCTTTGGAGCTGAAACCGGCGTCGAGGAAGCCGTCGTTCGGTTGCGCCGATCCCGATCCTGGTCGGGCGGTCTGCGAGGCGAACTTGGCAAGCGGCGGCCGCCCCGCGTCAGGCGGCGCGCCAGTGCCGACCGGCGCGGAAAGGTCGAGCCCCGCGAACGGGTCTTCGTGCTTGGGCGGGAGCGCGGGTGAGTCGGGTATCTGGGGCAGAAGGTCCGTGCTGCCGGAACCGCCCGCGGGTGAAGGGGGGGCCGTGACGGTCAGGGGCGACGAAAGCGGCTCGGGGATCTGCAGGAACGGGTTCGCGCCGGCTCGGGCGGCCTCGGGAACCGGGGCGGCGGGAGGCGCGTTTGCCGGAACGGGCGAACCGATGCCGACTGCAAACGGGGCCGCAAACGGGTTTTCCACCGCCGGTCGCCGTTCGGCGATCGCGCCGGGGACCGCGGCGCCCTGCGTCGCCGGCGCCGCCTGAGGAACCGCCGGCTCCGCGCCGGGCATCGGGCCGGGGCTCTCTTTGAAGTGAAGCTCAAACTGGCGGTTGATTTCCTCCTGCAATGAGCGTGCGAGGTCGTCGCTGAAGGCCCCCTGAACGCTGGCGACGGCGTCGACCGCGCCCGCGGCCGGTTCGGCGGCGGGCGGCTGCGGGGGCGCCGCAACGGGTTCCCGAGCGGCTGACGCGGCCAGGTTTTCGGCCTGCAAACCCGCACCGCCTATCAGATCGGCGCCGAGGTCGGCCCAGCGATCGTCCCCGCCGGCGGGTTGTTCGCCGGGAGGCGGGGAGAGCTCGGCAAGTCCCGAGAGGTCGGCGGAGATGTCCGTCGGAAAGGGCACTGCCGCCAGATCCGTTCCTGCGGCGGCCGATGGTTCGGCCTGTTCCGGCTTTTGTTCAAGTGCCGGGGCGGCGCCGCCGAAACCGTCCTCCTTCACGAAGAGGCCGTCGAAGAGGCTGTCGACGTCGACCTCGCTATCGACCTTCAACGCGGCCTGCCGGGGTCCGCGCGCCGGTTCGGGCGAAGCGGATGGTACGACAAACTCGCGTTTCTCGCCTGATGGCGTTGCCGCCCGCGCAGGTGCGGGCGAAACCCGCGGCATCAGGTCGTTGACGTTGAGCGGGGCGGGAGGGGAAACGACCGTCTCGGTGGCGTACGCGGGGGCCGCAGGCGCGGCCTCGGGGGCCAGCCCTTCCATGATGGCGCCGAGGTCGTCCAGTCCCGCGGACGAAACGACCATCGTCTCGCCGCCGAACACGCCTGCCGGTTGAGGTGCCCGCGCCGGCGCGGGCTGTTCCGGCACAAAAAACTCATGTCTTTCGGCTGGCAGGGGCGGCTGCGGCGCGGCGGCCTCCTCGATCGGGAACTGGCTCATGATGGCGTCGAGGTCGCCCAGACCCGCCGGTGCGACAACGGTTTCGGTCCCGAACACGCCGGCCGCCGGCGCCGAACGGAACTCGTGCCTCCCGCCCGGGGATGGCGCTTCGGAAACCGGCGGCACGAAAAACTCGCGTTTTTCGCCCGACATCGGCCGCGGCGCGGCGGGAGCCGGGAGGGGTGCCGCCGGGGGCTCGGTGACGAACGGGTTCCTGGGCGCCACCACCTTGGTCTTTTTTTCGGTTTCGGGCACGGCCGCACGGGCCGGGATGCGGGCCTGTTCGAGCGCTTCCAGCATCCCGGTTGGCGCAATGCGCGTCTCCTCGCCGAACACCGAGTTATCCGGCGGCGGCGCGGGCGGAACCGGCTTCGCCGGCGTCACGCGGAAGACGGTGCTGCACTTCCCGCAGCGGACCTTTGTGCCGCCCGGTTGTATCTTCTCGTCCGGAAGCTTGAACTTGGTCTTGCACTTCTGGCACTGGACGATCATCAGGCCCCATTCTAGCACAACACCGCGCCGGATGATCAAGGAGATATGAGCAGGCGGGGTGCATCCCCGCAACTGGGGTGACGCGAAGGCCGGGGCGCCGGGAAGGTGCCGGCCCGGCCAATCCGGGAGTCAGTTTCGTGAGAAAATTGCAAAAACACCCGGGGAGAAACCGCAGAGGACGCAGAGGGCGCAGAGATGTTCAAAAACGCTGATGAATTTCTCTCTGCGGTCTCCGCGCTCTCTGCGGTCAATGGGTTTTGCAAGAGGCTCTGCTGAGGCCTGAAGCCCGAGGCCTGAGGCCGGGTCCCGGCGACTTTGTCGGGATCCTGATGAGTAGGCGGCAGGAAGCCGACTTGACCGCCGGTGCCGCGTGTGTTTTAGTGCCGCGCCATGGAAGGCCCCATTGGGATATTCGACTCGGGCGTCGGGGGGCTCACCGTGGCGCGGGAGGTGTTCAAGATCCTTCCGGCCGAGGCCGTGGTCTACTTCGGCGACGTGGGGCGTTCGCCCTACGGGGGCAGGTCCAAGGAGATCATCGCGCAGTTCACCGCGCAGGACGTGGCGTTTCTCACGGAACACCGTGTCAAGTTCGTGATCTGCGCGTGCAACACCGCCTCGGCGGTCGCGCTGCACGAGGTTGCCGGGCGGCACTGTGTGCCGATGGTCGGTGTGATCGAGCCGGGGGCGCGCGCGGCGGCCGCCCGCACCCGCGCGGGGCGGGTTGGGGTGATCGGGACCACGGCGACCATCAACTCGGACGCATACGCGCGGACCATCCGGGGGATCGATCCCGCAGTCAAAGTTTTCTCGGTCGCCTGCCCCCTTTTCGTCCCGCTCGCCGAGGAGGGGTACATCGAACGCGAGGCCACCCGTCTCATCGCGCGCGACTACCTAAAGACCATGCGCGATGTCGGGATCGACACGCTCATACTCGGCTGCACGCACTACCCGTTGCTCAGATCGGTGATTGCCGAGGCGATGGGGGACGGCGTGGCGCTGATTGACAGCGGAGAGGAGACGGCGCGGGCCGCCCGCGACGCGCTGGTGGCCGGAGGCCTCCTGCGCGGCGGCGAGGCGCCCGGGGAACACACGTTCTACGTAAGCGACGTTCCCGAGAAGTTCACCCAGGTGGCCGCCCGTTTCCTGGGGACGATGATCGACCGCGTGACGCGCGTGGACATAAGCAGGTACTGACCTGCGGCGGGAATAATCCTTTTCCAGATCGCGGTTGTAACGCTCCGGACAGGCGTGGTAAGAACTCCGCCGTGTCCGGCCGTCGGCAAGGTCGGGTCCGCAAGCGAGCTTGCGGCTGACAAAGCGGCAGCAAGTCCGGACGCGCCATAGCCCATGGCGACGGCGGGCTGCCGCACTCCAAAAAGGAGCACAGATGGACAGCAAGGATATCAAGGCGTTAAGCGACATGGTGGCTGCCGAGAGCGCGCTGTGCGAAACCGCGCTTTCCGAGATCGGGCGGGTCATCGTCGGCCAGAAATACATGTGCGAGCGCATACTCATAGCGCTCTTCACCGGGGGGCACATCCTCGTCGAGGGCGTCCCGGGGCTCGCCAAGACGCTCGCCATCAAAACCGCGGCCGAGGTGATAGCGGCGAAGTTCTCGCGCATCCAGTTCACGCCCGACCTTTTGCCCGCCGATCTCGTGGGTACGCTCGTCTTCAACCAACAGGCGTCGCAGTTCGTCGTGCGCAAGGGTCCGGTCTTTGCGAACCTCGTCCTGGCCGACGAGATCAACCGCGCCCCGGCCAAGGTGCAGTCGGCGCTCCTCGAGGCAATGCAGGAGCGGCAGGTCACGATCGGCGACGCGACCCACCCCCTGCCCGAGCCTTTTCTGGTGATGGCCACGCAGAACCCCATCGAGCAGGAAGGCACGTACCCGCTCCCCGAGGCGCAGGTGGACCGCTTCATGCTCAAACTCCGCGTCACGTACCCCGCGAAGGCCGAGGAGAAGGCCATTGTCAACGCGCAGACCGCCGCGGTCCTTCCGAAGGCGTCCGCCGGGGTGGTCACGCTGGAACAGGTCAAGAGGGCGAGGGCGGTGGTGGCGCAGGTGTACGTGGACGAGAAGATCAAGGACTACATCGTGGACATCGTCCTTGCGACGCGCGACCCGGCGGCATACGGCCTAAAGGACCTTGCCGACATGATCGAGTACGGGGCGTCCCCGCGCGCGAGCATCTATCTAACCATGGCGGCCCGCGCACACGCGTTCATCAGGCGGCGCGGGTATGTCACGCCCGAGGACATCAAGTCCATCGGGATGGACGTGCTGCGCCACCGCGTGATCCCGACGTACGAGGCCGAGGCCGAGGAGGTCACGAGCGAGCAGATCGTGCAGAGGATCTTCGACAAGATCGAGGTGCCGTGACCTTGCGCGGGCGGTGGCTGACCGCTGACAGTTGAAAGCCGATTGCTGTGCTTACCAGGGACATCATAAAGAAGATCCGCGTCCTCGAGATCACGACCAACCGGATCGTCAACGAGACGATGGCCGGGGCGTACCATTCGGTGTTCAAGGGGCGCGGGATGGAGTTCGACGAGGTCCGGCCGTACCAGCCGGGCGACGAGATCAGGCTGGTCGACTGGAACGTCTCGGCGCGCATGAACGGCCTTTTCGTGAAACGCTTCGTCGAGGAGCGCGAACTCACGGTCATCCTGCTCGTGGACATGAGCGCCTCGTCGGATTTCGGCACGCTTGAGCAGACCAAGGCCGACCTCGCGGCCGAGATCTCCTCGACGCTGGCGTTCTCGGCCATCAAGAACAACGACCGCGTAGGGCTCATCCTTTTCACCGATCGGGTCGAAAAATACGTCGCGCCCAAAAAGGGCAAGAAGCACGTCTTGCGGGTCATCTCGGACATCCTTTCGTTTAGGCCCGCGGGCAAGGGGACGAGCATCAACGCGGCGCTGAGGTTCATGGGTCACGTCCTGCACCGGAAATCGGTGGTGTTTCTGCTGTCGGACTTCCGCGACGCGGGTTTCGAGCCTGCAATGGCGATCGCGGCAAGGAAGCACGACCTCATCCCCGTGGTTGTTTCCGACCGGTTCGAGAACGATCTCCGGGACCTCGGGGTGGCGCTCGTCGAAGACCCCGAAACCGGGGAAAGGCGCTACGTGGACCTTTCGAACTGGGGCCTCAGAAAGGCCTACACGGCGAGCGTCGCCGCCGCCGCGGCCGAGCGCGAACGGTTTTTCAAGACCAACGGAATAGACCATATTGGCATCATGACGGGCGAGGACTACATACCGCCGCTCGTGAGGTTCTTCAGGAAGAGGCGGGCCAGAAGATGAGAAGTGGCGAGCGGCCAGTTGCCAGTGGCCAGTGGCGAAAGGACCGGCAGCAGATTGGCAGGCAGGCAGCAGGCGCGTTGAAAAGAAACATCGCAATATCGTTTGCTTCGCTGACGGTCCTCGTCCCGGCCGCCGCGCTGGCGGTCGGGGACTTCACGTTCCGCGCGGAGGTCGACAGGACCGAGGTCCTGCTCGGCGACGAAGTCATGCTCAAGATCGTCATCACCCACCCCGCGGGTCAGGAGTACACTGTTCCCGTCACCCCCGATCTGGGCAAGTTCAGGCTCCTCGACCGAAGGGAGAAGAAGGAAGAGGTCTTGGGGACGGTGACGAAGACGCTCTCGCTCGTGGTTGCGGCGTTCGATCTCGGGGAGCTTTCGATACCGCCCATCCCGGTGCTCTCGCCGTCGGGGGACACGGGTTTCAAAACGGAGGAGTTCAAGGTCAAGGTCGTCGGCCAGATCAAGGAGGGCGAGAAGGGCGGCGACCTTCGGGACGTGGCGCCCCCGGTCAGGTTCTACGAGCGCACGTGGCTGCCGCTCTACGTCCTGGCCGGCATCGCCGCCGCCGTCGGCGCATTCTTCCTGACAAGGCGATACGTGCGCCGAAGGCGGGCCGAGGCCGAGGCGCGGAGGAAGGCGCTTGACGATTCGGGGCGGGAGAGGCCCCCGCACGAGATCGCGCGGGAGGCGATCGAGAAGCTGCTCGCGGAAGACCTCCTGAAGAAGGGCCTTTTCCGGCTTTTCTACTTCAGGCTTTCCGAGATCGTCCGCGAATACGTGGGGGCCAGGTTCGCGTTTGATTCGCTCGAGCTCACGACGACCGAACTCCTGGATGCCGTCAAGTCGCGGCGTACGCCGGGCCTGGATCTCGACGAGTTTACGTCGTTCTGCGCCCGTGCGGACCTCGTGAAATTCGCCAAACACGTACCGGCCGATTCCGACGTTTCGCGCTCGGTCGATCAGGCGTTCGCGTTCATAGACCGGACCACGCCAAAGGCGGTGAACACCGATGGAGCTTAGGTTCGCCGACAGGGCGTGGCTTCTGGGCCTTCTTTTCGTCCCGGCCGCCGGGTTCCTTATGTACTGGCTCGAGCGGCGCCTTGCGGCCCCGCTAAGGTTCCCGGGGCTCCGGACCGTCGGCGCGCTCCGCGTCAGGGCCGGGCAGGGGATGGCGGCGTTCTCGAAGGCCGTCAAGCTCCTGGTGCTGGCTCTCGTCGTCGTCGCGATGGCGAGGCCGCAGTGGGTCAAGGCGCACGTCAAGATCTTTTCGGAGGGGATAGACATCATCATCACGCTCGACTGCTCGACCTCGATGAACGCGGCGGACTTCCAGCCAAAGGACCGCATCACCGTCGCGAGAGATGTCGTGAAGGACTTCCTGGGCCAGCGGAAGAACGACCGCATCGGTCTTGTCGTGTTCGCGCGCGAGGCGTACACGCAGTCGCCGCTGACGCTCGACTACCGTGCTCTCTCAGGCATCGTCGGGACTCTCAAGACGGGGGTCATCGAGGACGGGACGGCCATAGGGAACGCGCTGGCGGTCTCGACCAACCGCCTGCGGCCGGCGCCCGGCAAGAGCAAGGTCGTGGTGCTGGTGACCGACGGCGACAACAACGCCGGGAACATCGCCCCGCTCGAGGCGGCCGACCTCGCGAAACAACACGGTGTGCGGGTGTTCACGATTCTCGTCGGCAAGGAAGGCCCCGTGCAGTACCCGGTGGGAAAGGACATCTTCGGGCGGACGCGGTACGAGGACGTCGAATTCAGCGTCAATCCCGCCCTGCTCAAACAGATCGCAGAGAGGACGGGCGGAAAGGCGTACGAGGCGACCGACGGCGACGGGCTCCGCGATGGCATCAGGAAGGTCCTCGACGAGATGGAAAAGACCAAGTTCGCCGAGACGAGCTCGTACGAGCAGATCGTCGAGCTTGCGCCCTACGTCAGCTTCCTGGCGCTCGCGCTCCTCGTCCTCGACCTGCTCCTCACCCTCTCCTCCGCCCGGCGGTTTCCGGCGTGAGCACGGATCCCGCGGGCTCGCACCGGCCCTGCCGATACCCGACGCCGCCGGTCGGGGTCGTGCCCCGCGGCGCCGCGCGGTCCCGGGGCGGCCGGTCACTTTTTCCTGAGTTCCCGCTTGAGATCCTCGGCCATTCTGCGCAGGGCGTCGGATTTTTCGGAGAGGACGCCGGCCTCGCGCTCGAGATCCTGAATCTGCGCCTCCAGCCACGCGGCCTCGTCGGCGGGGTCGGTGAAATCGGCGCCCTTCGGGTTCTTGAACGCCGCGGCGGCAGTGCCGGTCACGCTGGTCCTGACGGTGCCGGCGCCGATGGCCGTCGCAGACCCTGGAGCGGTGAACGTGGGAGTTTCGCTTGCGCCTCGGCTGCCCCCCCCGGTGTACGTCGAGTCGTAGGCGCCGCCCGGTGCGGCCCCTTCGGCCCCGCCCACCGCCGGCGTGCCCCAGGATTCCTTGTCGCCGGTTTTCGTCGAAGTCCCCCCGCCGGATGCCGGCGCCGCCGTCGCGCTCGTCCCGGTCTTCGTCGTGCCCCTCGATCCACCGGCGGTGTCCGAGGCCGACTGCGGCGACTGCTTCTCGTAGGTCCGCGAAAACCCGCGCTTGGAGTCCTCTTCGTCGAAAACGATCTGCTCCTTGAGGAAGTCGCTGGCCTCCGACCGGAGGGCGCGCTCTTCGTTGACCTCCGCAAGGCGCGCACGCATCGAGCCGATCTCGCGGCGGAGGCGGTCTTCGTTGTCTTTCAAGAGATCGGCCTTCTCCTTGAGTTCCTGCGGGCCGTCGATGGCATTGACCTTGATGTCAATACGCCGCGCGGCTCTCCTGGCGCCCGTCATTTCCACGATCTGCTTTTCCCAGACCTTCGCCAGTTCCGCCGCGGCCTTGTCCGTGCCCGCCGCGGCCCGCGCGGCCGCCAGGCCCTTGTCGAGCGCGTTTTTGAGCTCGGCCCGGATGGCGTCTTCCTCGTCGGCCAGCGCGTCCTGTTTCCGGGAGATGTCGAGCGAGCTTCGGAGCAGGCTGGCAAGCTCGGCGTCCTCGATGAGCGTCCTGCCGGCCGACCCCTTGGTCTTGAGCGCAGAGATCCGTTCGGCGAGCGCCCGGGCCTGCGGTTCGATCTGCGCGGCGCGGGCCGCAACGGCCTTGTCCTTTTCGACCAAGCGGGCGACGGCCGTCTTTGCCTCGTCAAGCTTCTCGGCCGCGACAAGGTGTCTTGCCGGGCCGACGGTGACCGCGACCACGCACAGGATTTGGAGAACTCTTCGCATTGCCGCCACTGCTCCGAACAAGGCCGTCGCAATTGGCATGCCACAGGCTGGGCTTTGGGCCCGTGCGAAAAAGCGAGAAAAAACAACCGGTTGTGCGGGAGTCCAAGAGAACGTACAGTCATAACACTAGGGAAATGCTTGGTTTTTTGGGGTCGTTGCTCAGAAATACGCGGGGAACAGGTACCGGAGCGACGCCACGCCGGCCAAGGCGTACGCGCCCGCGACCAGATCGTCGAGCATCACCCCAAGTGCATTTTTGAGGCGTCTGTCTATGAGACCCGCGGGAAAAGGCTTGGCGATGTCGAAAAACCTGAAAAGCACAAATCCCGTCCCGACCGCCGCCGGAGACGGGGTCCAAAGCGACATTGCGAGCAGGTATCCGGTGACCTCGTCGATCACGATCCTGCGGTGATCGATCTCGCCGAATGCTTCGCCCGCAGCCTTGGCCGCCCAGACGCCTGCAAGGGCGATCGCACCAAGCACGGCGAAGTACAGCGGGGTCTCAAGCGTCGAGAGCAAAAGGTAGATCGGGATGGCGGCGATGGTCCCCCACGTGCCGGGCGCGGCGGGCGCGTAGCCGACACCGAACACGGTGGCGATCGACAGGGCAGCGAGCCGGGTGACGGCCCTCATCGGGGGCCCGCGTCCGGTTTGGAGGCCCGTGCCTTCCGCCGCTCCTCGGCGACCGCGACAAGCGCCGGCAGGCCGATCATGGCTGCCGCGAGGCAGGTGAATTCACCCAGGATCGCGAGGCCGCCCAGCGACACGAGTGCGTTGCTGTCGGCCATGATCAGCGTGAAATACCCGATGATGGTGGTGAGCGAGCACAAGAAGACCGCCGTTCCGGTGCGCCGGAGGACCTTGTCCATCGATCCGGGGCCCTCGCGCATGTATCGCTGGTAGATGTTGATCGAGTAGTCCACGCCGATCCCGAAGGTCATTGGGAGCGCCACGAAGTTGAAGAAGTTGAGCTTCGTCCCGATCAGGGACATGAGGCCGACCATCCAGAGGGTGCCGAACAAGAGCGAAGAGGTCACGTACACCGACGAGCGCAGGCTCCCGAAGATCAGCACGACCAGCATGAACACACCCAGAAACGACACCGCGGTCGCCAGCGGCCCGTCCTTTTTCATCAGCTTGAGGAGATCGGCGAAGATGATCGCCTCGCCGGACGAAGTGATGACCTCGCCCGACCCGAGCGTTATCGTCCTGATGTCGGCGGTGAACCGGAAGAGGTTTTCGGCGTTCCACAGCGTGCGCCCGGCTCGGGGGTAGACGTAGACGAACGTCCCTACGTTCCCCTCCTTGTCGGTATAGAAACGGGTCATCTCGGGGGGGAGCACGTCAAGGGTGAGCGGGCGCGTCGGGAGCGACTTTTTGAGATCCTCGACCTGCCGTTTCTGCTCCCCCGTGAGGAATCCCAAGGCCGGACCGGTGAGCATCCGCCGGAGATCACGCACGACCTCGAGCTTTTCCTCCTGTCCCTCGGGGAGGTACGAGGTCACCGACCGGCACCCCTCGATCCCCGACGCGTCGTCGTCCCGCTTCTTTTTGGCGAGGAGCGCCCGGCAAATCGCCGCACCCTGCGCGGGGTCCTTCGAGAGGATCACCGCGGGCGTCATCGAAACGTCGAAGATCTCGCTTATCCGGTGGTCGAGCTTCGCGGTCCCGGACTCCAGGCTGCTCCTGGTTCGGAGACGCGACATGTCATACTCGAGGGAGTCCGGGAGGTAACGGGCGAAAGACACGATCGAGAGCACGGCCCCCGCGCTGAAGACCGCGAGCACCGCCCGGGGGTACCGGAGCGGCCAGGTCAGAAACGAGAGGTTCGCCCGATCGCTAAGCAGCGTCTTTTCCGTCCCCGAGACCGACGGCCGGAGGCGCTCGGAGAGGATGACGAGGGCCGGGAGGAAGGTATAGGAGGCGGCCCAGACGAGCATCACACCCACGCCGCCTATGAAGCCGAATTGGGAGAAGCTCTTGACCTCGGCGAGCAGGAAGATGCCGAACGACACCGCGGTGGTGGCGGCGGCTCCGAATGTCGCGGCGACGGTCTGCTCCATCGCGACCTTCAACGCGCCGTCGACCCCCGTGCCGAGGCGGCGCTCCTCGAAGTAGCGCGCGAGCAGAATGATCCCGTAGTTGATTCCGGTCCCGGCGATGATGGCGCCGAGAAACGCGGTCACTGTGTTGAGATACCCGATGGCGAAGTATGTGACGCAAAACGTCCACATCACCGCGGCCACGCAGGCGATCCCCAGCAGCGTGACCGCGCGGATGCGGCGAAAATAGGCGAAGACGGCCAGCGCCACGAGCGCGACGCACAAGAGCGCCGTGCCCAGAATGTCCCCTTTCAGCGTCTCGAACTCCTCCAGGCCGGTCTTGTAGTTGCCCGCGAACGCGAACCGCATGTCGGGGGCGTACCCCGCCGGATTGAGCCGATCGATTGCGGCCGTGATGTCGGCGACGAGCCGCTTCATCGCGGGCATGTTCGTGCTGCCGCCGGACGGCTTGATGAGCATCGCCAGCAGCCTGCCGTTTTCGCCGGTGTAGTAGCCGTCGATATACCTTGCGTACCCCTCTGTCTCCTTCCGGTACTTCCGCTCGATGTCGCCGAAGTCGAGCTGGGCGTCCTTTTCGACCGAGCCGGACAGGTCGATGAAGAGCGGGTTGTTCTTCAGTTTCTCCGCGCGGATTTTCCGGTCGATGCGGTCGCGGATCTCCTCGAGGTCGGCGGGTTCCATGAAGAGCGGGGCGTTGTCCGTGTAGTATTTTTTTATCGCGTCGATCTTGTAGTCGTAGTAGCGGATCCGGCCCCTGAAGTCCCGATCGAGGACCCCGGCAAGGTCGTCGGCGAGCCGCTGCGACGCCTTGACGTCGGACGACTCGAACGCGATGGAGAGGTTCCCGAGGCCGCCGACCTTGTCGATGATCCTCCGGAGATCGACGACGCTCCGATAGTCCTGCGGCAGAAGCTCGATGAAGTCGCTTTTAAGCTCAAGCCTGGTGACGAACAGGATCGAAACCGCTGTGAGCACGGCGCACCCGGCAATCCATGCAGGGTACTGCCGGGACACGTGTGCGGCCATCCTTCCGGCGGCCCGGCCGCCCGCATCCGCGAGTTTCCCGATACCGAACGCCATGATTCCCTCACGTCCCTCCGGGCGCGCGCCCGGCGTCGAGTGAAACCGCGGGCTCAACGCCGGTCTTTTTGCGATAGTACCGCCGCACGATCCGGGGGGCCGCATGACAGCACAGGAACGCGAGCGCCCAGCCGGCGAACACGTCGACGATCCAGTGGTAGCGCAGGTAGACGGTCGAGAGCCACAGGCTCGCGATAAGCGGGACGCATATCCAGAAAACGGTCCGGCCGCCCCTCCACGCCCCGCGCAGCCGCCAGAGGTAGACGAGGGCGATGGTGGTGATGGCCGTGTGCAGGCTCGGGAAGCAGTCGCGCTTGATCGACTCCAAGTGGTTCCAGGCTGCGGCGGCGCGCGCGGTGAGCCAGATCCCGTCGAGAGGGACGGCAAACTCCGCAGCCATGAAACAGCGCGGCCCGATGGCGGGGACGGTGATGTAGCCGGCAAGGCCGAGGTAGAAGCACAGCGAGAGGGCGAGGCCGATCTCGCGAAACAGGAAGAACTCCCCCCGCCCATAGGCCCGCCCGAGGATGATGGCCGGGTACGCGAAGTAGAGGGCGTAGGCGAACGTCATGAACTCGGTGAGCCACGGGGTGGTGATCGCCTGGAGCGTCAGCGTCGGCTCGACGCCGAACAGAATCTCATCGGCCCGGCGGAGCGAGGCGTCGACGGTGATCGGCCGGATGAGGTCGGTGAGGTCGTGGGCGTTCTCATATATGAAGATGATGACGATGAGAGGGGACCAGTCGCGGACCATCGCGAGGGAGAGGCGTGCGAACTCCCGCCGCTGCTCCCGGTTGCCCGACAGGATCCGCCGGATGCGGGCGCCGAACGCGACGACGATGAGCCCGACGAGGAACACGAGCGGCAGGATGATGGAGCTCTGGACGAACGTGAACGTCCCGCCGTAGACGAGCATGACGACGGCGAGCGCAACCAGGAACAGGGCCATGATGAGCAGGTCCGGACCGATGTGAAAGGTCATGTCCCAGAAGGCGCTGCGCGCCGCATCCGCCCCGCCGCCCCCGGCCGGCTTGTCCCGATCCTTGATTTTTACCGTGTCCGGCATATCATCAGTGCCGCCCGCCCGACGCAGCTGCCGAGCCGAGTGGCGATTTGTTCCGCAGGGCGGCGCGAGCGGAGTCGGGAGTCAAAGGAAGGACACCATGGCGAAACCGGTTGCCCGTACCGTCGTTGCAGTCGTTGCAGTCTTTTGGGTCCTTGTGCGCTCCACGGCCGGGGCGGAGGAAGAGAAGAAGGTCGTCAAACTCTCGCCCGGTCCCGAGTGGAAGATCGCCTCGATGTTCTCCGGAAAAACCAACTACTACAAGGTGATCGAGGACGGCGGGAAGCCTGTCATCCGCGCGTCGTACGACCCGAAGCTCGACACGGTCATCATGTACCGGAAGCTGAAGAAGCCGCGCGTGTACTCCTCGATGGGGTGGGTGTGGCGTGTCCACAAGTTCCCCCGGGACGCCGATGAAACCGTCGAGGGGCGGCGGGACAGCGCCGGGGCGGTGTACGTGTATTTCAAGGGAACCTTTCGGGAGTACGTCATCAAGTACGTCTGGTCCGTGGCGCTCAAGAAGGGCGCCCATTTCGAGACCGCGGACTCCAACATCCTCAAGAAGATGCACCTCGTCGTGATCGAGGGGCCGCCGCCCGAAACCGGAAAATGGCGGACCGAGACGGTCGACCTCCAGGCCGACTTCAGGCGGTACTTCCTCGGCGGGAAAGCCGACGGCGAGGTCCCGCCGGTCGTGGGGATCGGCCTGCTCACCGACGGCGACGGGACGAAGAGCGTCGTCGAAGCGGACTATGCCGGCTTCGAGCTTCGCGAGTAGACGCGTCGGGGCGCCGGCCCGGTGACCCGTCATTCGCTGTCCCTCCGGTCGCCGCGTTCGACGTCCCCGTCGCCCCGCCGGATGTCCGCAAGCCGAATCCCCAGCGCGGGGAGGGCGATGATCCCCACGAGCGTGAGCGGAATCATCTGTACGAAGTGGTAGATGAGGGCGAACGAGAGCGCAGGCGTCGGATCGACGCCGAGATACCCGAGCGCGAGCATCGCGGAAAACTCGAAGGTCCCGATGTTTCCCGGCGCCGCGGGGGCCATGATCGCCAGGTTGATGACCATCAGGATGAACAGGGCGTGCGTGAGCCCGAAGTGGAGCCCGATCGATTCCAGGCACAGGTGCACCATCAGGCCCTGAAGGAACCAGACGGCCGCCGAGACGAGCAGGACAATCGCCGTCGCACGGGCGTTGTTGATCGTGCGGAGACCGTCCTTGAGTTTTGCCGCCATCGTCTGGAGGAACGATGACCACCTGTCCGAGACGGGAATCCACGTGACCCATCTGCCGCTTTCCAGGCGGACCATCACGATCAGGACGGCCAGCACGGCGGTCATCAGGATTACGAAGACAAGGGTCCCTTTGCGCATCCAGTCGGGCGTCTCGATCAGGAAGGGGAGGGCGGCGAGCACCACGAGCATCCCCACGCCTTCGAAGACTCGGTCGAGCGCCAGCGTTCCCAGAACGGTGGTCTTGCTGATCCCCGCCTTCTTCCCGAGAACGATGATTCTCACCAGCTCGCCGGCGCGGGCGGGGAGGACGTTGTTGGCCATGAATCCGACGAGCGTGGTGAGAAGGACGGTCGGGAACCCCACGTTCTTGGTTGCGGCGAGGACCACCTTCCAACGGTAGGCCTTGAGTGCGACCACGACGAAGTTGATGGCCGCCACGGCCGCTATCGGGAGGAGCGCCGCACCCGCTGTTACCGAAAGCAGCTTCGCGAAATCGACGTTCCAGAATGCAAGGACCAAGAGGAGGATCGAGACGATGGTTCCCGCTATCTTCCAGTCTTTGAAGTCAAGGGCGGCCATCGAAAATCTCGGGGATGGTGGCAAACTTGTACCCGCCGCTCAAACAAAAGTCGACAATCTCTTTCAGGGCGGCCGCCGTCTGCGAGCGATCGGCGTCGGGTCTTGTGCCGTCGCCGTCGTGCAGGAGCAGGATGCACCCGGGCCGGACGGCGGCCTTCACCCTTTTGACGATCACGGCGGCCCCGGGCCGGTCCGAGTCCCACACGCCGGCGGTCCAGGCGACGAGCGTGTAGCCGAGCCTGCGGAGCGTGCAGACCAGCGTGAGGGACTTGAACCCGTGCGGGGCGCGAAGGATCTTCCTCCCCGCGGCAGTTGATATCTCCCCGATTGCATCCTCGGCGCTCAAGACCTCGCGCTCGACGACGCCACCCGTCATCCGGTGCATCTTGGCGTGCGAGAAGCCGTGGTTTCCGACCGCGTGGCCCTCGTCTCGTGCGCGCCGCACAGGGTCGGGCAGGCGCGCTGCGTTGGCGCCCAGGAAAAAAAAGGTCGCTTTGACCCCTTTGGTTTTCAGGACGTCAAGGATCGCCGCGGTGTCCGGGCCGGGGCCGTCGTCGAATGTGATGGCGATGCGGCGGTCTTGTCGGCCGCCCTGCCATGCCGTGGACCCGGTTGGGTCGAACTTGGGGTAATAGACAAACAACGCGTACAGGCCGCCGGCGCCCAGCGCGGCCGCCGCCAGGGCCGAACCGAACGGCTTGAGGATCGGGGCGGCGAGCACGGCGAGAACGACCGCCGCCAGCCACGCGGCAATCGCCAATCCGACAAAGGTTTTCGTCCGGAGCGGCATCGCGGCCACGCGTTCAGGAGTTGCGGAGTTGCGGAGTTGCGGAGTTCAAGGCGTTTTCTCGTTTTGCTGCGTGGCGGGAGGCCGCCTCGCGGTAGAGATCCAGGATTGCCGCCGTCACGCGCGGCCACGAGTATCCCTCGGCGGCGGCGCGTCCGCGAGCCCCGTACTCCCTTGCCAGGGACCGGTCGCCCGCGAGCCGGAGGATCGCGTCGCGAAACGTCCTCGCGTCGGCCGTGTCGACGAGCATCCCCTCGCGCCCGTCCTTCATCACGTCGCGAAAACCGTCGATATCGGAGGCTATGACCGGTATTCCGGCCGCCATCCCTTCGAGCAGGGTGATCCCGAACGACGAGATGGACGCCGGAACGCAGAGCACGTCGGCGCTGGCGTAAAGCGACGGCCGGCCCGCATTCACGAACCCGGTGAAATGGACCGCCTGTCGCAGGTTCCCCGGCACCATCTGTTCGTAGACTCCCTTGAGCGGCCCGTCGCCGACCACGATGAGCCGCAGGTCGTCCCGCGCCGCGGAAGCGAGCGAAAACGCCTTGAGCATCCGGTCGAGCCCGTTGCGCGGCTCCATCCTGCCGATCCACATGACGTTGAACCGGCCGTCGGCGAACTCCGGGCGCGGATCGACCGAGGGGCTGAACTGCGAGATGTCGATGCCGTTGGGGATGATGGCATAGTCGGCTTTGACGTACCGATCGAGCGCGGCGGCCGCGGTCTTCGAAACGGCGATGAGCGCGTCGAGCCGCTCCAAGTGACTCTGGGCCGCCTTGCCGAAAAGCTTGAGGAAGGCGCTGCCCTTGAAGTTGGTGTGAACCGTCCCGACGGTCACGGTCTTCGAGCGCGTGAGCGCCAGGATGGGGAGCGTGGGCGTGAGGGGGGCGTGGATGTGGATGACGTCGAACCGCTCGCGGTCGAGTATCGCCTCGAGTTTCGCGCCAAGTCGCGGCGCAAAGGTGACGCGCGCCACCGAACCGTTGTTGTAAATGGGGACGGACAGGCCGATCCGCGTGACGGGGATTCGACCGGCGGGCCTGTCCCCGTCGTCGACGTCCCTGACCCTTGACGTGATGACGCGAACCGAGTGGCCCAACGCCATCGCCTCGAGGGCGAAGTGGTGCACGTGTTCCTGTATCCCCCCGAGCGTGGGATAGTAGTATTCGGTGACGATGCCGATGTGAAGGCCCGCGGTGCGTTTCATCCGCCCTCCGTCGTGGAGGGGCGCCGCGCGGCGTCGAGCGAAACCTCCGGCACAACGCCCGTCCTCCGCGCATAGTACCACCGGATGAAGAACGGCGCGATGCGGGCGCACGCGACGGCGAGCGCCCAACCGGCAAGAACGTCCACGACCCAGTGGTAGCGCAGGTACACCGTCGAGCACCAGAGGCACGCGACAAGCGGGACGCACACCGACAGCATCGTCCGGCCGCCCCGCCACGTCCGGCGGTACCGCCACAGATAGATGAGGGCGATGGTGCTTATCGCCGTGTGAAGCGACGGGAAGCAGTCCCGCTTGATCGATTCGAGGTTGTTCCAGATCGCGGCGGCCCGGCCCGTGATCCAGATGCCGTCGAGCGGCACCGTGAACTCGGCCGCCATGTGGTAGCGCGGGCCGATCGCGGGTACCAGGACGCAGCCGAGAAGTCCCAGGTAGAAGCAGAGACTCAACGCGAGCGCCATCTCTCTGAACCTGATCGCCTCGCCCCGCACGTGGAGGATCAGGAGGAAAAGCGCCGGGTAGAAAAAGAAGAGCGCGTAGGCCGCCGTCATCCCCTCGGTGAGCCAGGGGGTAGTGATCGCCTGCAATGCCAGCACCGGCTCGACCCCGAACAGCGCCGCGTCCGCCCGGCGGAGCGCGCCATCGACCACCCGCGGATGGATGAGGTCCGTCAGGTCGTGGAAGTTCTCGTAGACGAATGTAATGAGCACGAGGGGGAACCAGTTCCTGATTTCCCCGAGGGAGAGGCGGACGAACTCGCGGCGCTGACCGCGGTCGCCCGACAGGATCCGGCGGGCGCGCGGGACCGCCGCCGCGACGACCAGGATCGCCAGGATCACGAGCGGGAGGACGATGGAGCTCCGGGAGAAGGTGGGGGCCCGCCCGAAAGTGACCGCGAGGGCGGCGAACACCGTTCCGAAGACCGCGAGGAAGATGAGGTCCGGACCGAGGTGGCCGACCGCGCCGGCAAGGGACGCGCCCCGGTCCACTCCCGCCACCTGCCCGGCCGTACGCCGCGGCGAGGCAGGGGTCGCCCGTGACCGCGAGGATCGCGGCGCCGAAGGCGGCGGCGTCGCGCGTGTCGACCATGATCCCTTCGCGCCCGCCGGTCATGACGTCGCGGAAGCCCTCGATGTCCGCGGCGATCAGCGGCTTGCCGGCGGCCATCCCCTCGAGCAGGACGATGCCGAAAGACTGGTTCCGGGCGGTGGCGCATTGGACGTGCGCGCTGGCGTAGAGGGACGCGCGCATCCCGCTGCTTACTGCGCCGGTGAACCGGACGCGACCACGCAGGCCGCGGGGGACCCTGCCCCGGTAGTACACCGCGAGCGGCCCGTCGCCGACGGCGACAAGCCGGAGGTCGGGGCGTCGCGCCGCGGCGTACGCGAAGGCGTCGATCATCCGATCGAGATCGCTGCGCGGCTCCATCCGCCCCAGCCAGAGGATGTTGAACATCCCGTCGTCGAACTCGGGGAGTCGCGGGGCCGCCCGGTCGAAGGCCGAGACATCGACGCCGTTGGGGATGATCCGGTAACGCGCCGTGAAGTGCCGGTCCAGCGCCTCCACGGCCGTCCGCGAGACCGCGATGAGCCCGTCGAGTCGATCGAGGTAGCGCTGGCACTGCCGCTGGAAAAACCGGTAGAAGGCGTTTTTGACGAAGTTGGCGTGGAACGTTCCCACGGTGACGGCGTCCGACCTCGCGAGCGCAAGGAGCGGGAGCGTGGGGGTCAACGGGGCGTGGATGTGGATGACGTCGAACCGTTCGCGGTCGAACACCGTCTGGATTCGCCGGCCCAGCCCGGGCGCGACCGTCACGCGCGCCACCGACCCGTTCTGGATGAGCGGGACCGAAACTCCCAGGTTGAGGACGGGGACCCCGCCGTCCCCCTGGGGCGCCCGACCGGCGTCGCGCACGTTCGAGGTGATGACCATGACTTTGTGGCCGAGGCGGATCACTTCGCGCGCAAAGTGGTGGACGTGTTCCTGAATTCCCCCGAATGTCGGATAGTAGTATTCGGTGACGATGCCGATTTTCATGGCGGAGTCCGCCGCGGCGTCACGGTTCCCGGATCTTCCACGCCTGCGACTGGATCATGATGGCGGCCGTGACCAGGAGGATCGCCGCGTTGTAGGGCGCTGTGCCCAGTTTCCAGAGTTCGCGCCGGAACTCGCCCAGGCGCCTGCCGAGCACGTCCTTTATCTTTTGCGCCATGTCGGGTCCTCTTTACTTTCCGGCCGTGCGGCCTTCCCGTTCACGGGCCCGAAGAGTTGTGTACGCGTGCCACAGGCGGCGGATGGCCGTGGCGTTGGAGAATATCGCGACGACGGTGATTGCGATCATCGCGAGGTGGAAGTCGGGTTTCGCCGCGTGCGGCTCGAGAATGTTCGCGACCATCGGAGAGAACGCGGTCCCGAGACCGACGTACAGTATCCTCTCGGGCCGCTGCATGTTTCCCATCTTGGCGTCTTCCACGCCCACGCCCTCGGCGCGCGCCCGGGTGTACGAAACCATCATCGACCCGATGACCGCGAGGAAGACCATGAGGACGAACGGCGAGTGGGAGTAGTACGAAATCAGTCCGGCGAACGTCAGCAGCTCGCCGTACCGGTCGAGCGTCGAGTCGAGGAACGCGCCGGCCCTAGACGAGATCCCCAGCGCGCGGGCGACCGCCCCGTCAAGCATGTCGAAGGTGGCGCCGAAGATCATGATCCAGCCGCCCAGAACGAAATACCCGTAGTGGAACGCGATCCCGGATGATCCGGCGACGACGGTCCCGACGACGGTGATGACGTCGGGCGAGACCCTGACCTTGATGAGCGCCTTCTGGAACGGGTTGGTTATCCAGACCCAGTACTCCATGAAGAACTTGCTCAAAAAGAAGCTCCCGCCCTTTTCCTCGATCCGCTGCGTGTGCGGCATTCCGTAGATGGCGACCTTGCCGAAGAAGTAGAGGAACAGGGTGAAAAGTGACCCGACGATAACGGCGGCTGGAGCCAAGGTCCAGGCAAGACTCGAATTGATGTCGCTGTAGCTCACGTCCGTTCCCTCGCGACAGGGTGTTCCATCGGCCGGGACGATTCAAAGCAAAAATGATACCAGAAACCCAAAAAACGCAAGTTTTCTGCAATATCAGGCGATTGGAATGTCTAGCGGCCGCTTAGGATTCGCGGTGACCGTGAACGGCCGACACAACTGTGACATTTCGGCACACCCCCTTTCCAAATCATTTTCCCCCCACAACCGTTCCTCTTTCGAGCACGTAGTTCGTCCCGGTCATCACCGGGCTTGCGCCCCAGCCGGTGACGTAGTCGAGGATGTAGCTCTGTCCCTCGCACCTGCCGGCGGCGCCCTCGTACACGCTGGAATACATCAGCAAATAGCCGGGCCCGGCATCCTCTCCGGCATCCGGGCCGCCGTCATCGGACGCATCGGACGGATAGGACACATCAGACCCGGTGTCGGTTGACCCGGTGTCTTCACCAGCATCCAGCCATCCAGTATCCGACGTCCCGGTGTCCGTTGTTCCCGCGTCCGCCCCGGCATCGCGCTCCATGCCCGCGTCCGCGGGGACACCCGCGTCCGGTTTCCCGACAACCCCGGCCGCGTCCTCGAGATACTGGTCCAGGTCGTAGTAA
>JACRCP010000200.1 GCA_016218965.1 Deltaproteobacteria bacterium
GAAACCGCCTCGCCCCGCCCGCGCGGGGCGGGGCCTTCCCCCATAATGCTCAGCAGGAGGTGCCGACATGGACATCGTCTTGTGTGTCACGCAGGATTGCCAGTTGCGCTGTACGTACTGCTTTGCGGGCCGGAAGACGCCCAAAGCGATGACTGCGGAAGTGGCGAAACGGGCGATCGACATGGCCCTCCGCGAACCCGGCCGTCCCGGGAGCACCGAGCGCAAGGTCGCGTTCTTCGGCGGCGAGCCGCTGCTTGAGTGGGACCTGATTGTCGAGACCGTTTCGTATGCGCGCGGGCGCGGGTCGTTCGGAGGGCCGCCGTTGCACTTCGGCGTGACGACGAACGGCCTGGCGCTCAACGCCGCGCGCCTCGAATTCCTGAAGTCCCAGGGTTTTGCCCTCTGTTTCTCGTTTGACGGCAGCCGTAGCGCACAGGAGGCGTGCCGGCCGTTCCCGGACGGCGCATCGAGCTTTGAGGCGACCGACAGGCGCCTGCGCGAGGCGCTCGAGGTATTCCCCGATCTCGAAGCGGTCACCGTGGTCTCGCCCGCAAACGTGCGCTTTCTTGCGGCGTCGGTCTCGCACCTGCTTGAACGCGGGGTCAAAAAGGTAGTCCTGAATCCGGACTATTTCTCGAGCTGGAGCGACGAAGACCTTCATGCCTGGCGCGCGGCCTACGAGCAGGTCGCCGCCGTGTTCGTAGAGCGGTACAGGGCCGGCGAGGCTTGCTTCATCAACATCCTTGTCGTCAAGATCATCACGCGAATCCGCGGCGGGTACGGGCCGGGCGAGCGCTGCGACTTCGGCGGCTGCTATGCCGCGGTCGCCCCCAGCGGCAACATCTACCCCTGCCAGCGCTCGTTAAACGAGGACCGCGGCGGGCCGCTGTGCATCGGCAACGTCTTTGACGGTCTCCTACGCGAGCGGAAACGCGCCATCCACGCCTGTCAGGGGGCGTGCAACCCTGCCTGCCGCGGGTGCGCGCTCAAGGCGCGGTGCAGGAACTGGTGCGGGTGCGTCAACGCGGCGCTTTCGGGGGACGCAGCGACGGTCCCGGGGGTCGTGTGCTTCCACGAGCGGATGGCGATAGAGGCGGCCGACCGCGCGGCAAACACGCTCTACTCCGAGGAAAACCCCGCCTTCATGCGGACGTACTATCCGGGTGAGTGAGGGAGGGGGCCGCCCGTCTTGCGCCGGGGAGGCGGTGTCCCGGCCCGTGTGGTCGCCACCCCGCAGATCGGACCGTACCTCGTACCTGGGATGTCTGCCCGTCCCGGCATGTCTGCCAGTGGAGCACTTTGCCTGTGTTCCGGTGGTCGTGCCTGCGGACTCACGGGCAAGAACAGTCGAAGTATTTCGTGCAAGTTCCTCCGGACGCGCCACAGAGACCGTCACAGTCCGAGTCATTCTTGCACAGCGCAACAAAACACGCGCGATCGACACAAACGTCAGTCTCCAAACAACGCAGGCAGTCTTGGTCCACCTCGCACGGTGGACATTCGTCAGATTGCTTTACACACCAGTGCGTCGTCTGGTCACAAATGATCTCGGGCGGCGTCAAGCAATCCTCGTCGCGACAGCACTCATAACCTTCTTTGAGGCCGCAAGTGCCGTCCGGTTTGCATACTTGACAGGTGTCGTCGCACGGAGGGGTGCATATCGGTTCGCCGCACGAAGCGCATTCCGATTCGCACTGTGTTTCGACGTAGACCTCGGTGTCCTGCGAAGTGAGCGGCGCGGCTTTCGGGACTCGCGGCCTCGCTTGCGTCCGTCGCGACGGCGGGGTGCAGCCGAAAAGTTCGGTCGTTGAGGTCTGGGCCGCAGAAACCACGCCTGCGGTCACCGCTTCGGCGGGCCTGACCACGGAACATCCTTCACTGATCGACCCGTCGAGATTTACTTTCATCAGCCATATGTCCAAACACGTGCCGGAGAAGCACTGGCCGCCTGCACCGAAAGACGCAGTGTGCCCGGCGAGCAGGTAGCCATCTTCGACAGTCTTGATCGACGCGTAGTCGAGCAGTGCACCTCCGTAGATTCTGCGCCACATGGGGTTGCCCCGATTGTCAAGCATCTCGAGTGTGGCATCTACGTTGCCGGCAGACACCCGATTGCCTGCGACCAGGTATCCACCTTGGACTTCACGAATCGAGGATCCCCCGATGCCGGCCTCCCACTCGACGTCACCCGAGGAGCCGACCTTGACCAACCGGTCGTCGCCAAGAAGTACGTAGCCTTGGTCCGAAGTGTGCTCTATCGAATTGATCTTTCTTCCGTCGAAACTCGGGAAATCGCGCATCCAAAGGGTTCCCCCCCCGGCATCAACCACAAGCACAAAGAAACGCGACGTTTCTGGAAGTTGCCTGGACCCGGTCACGGCATAGACGCCTCCGGGCGCCTCGTCGAATCCATAGCATTGTTCGGTGGTCGCGGCGTCACCCACGCTCATTCCCCATTTGAAGTGTCCCGCCAGATCGCTTTTTGCAATGAAACAATCAGTTGCGTTGTCGAAAAGAGTTTTCTCCCAGCCCACAATGAGGATCGAGTCGTCTGCAGTGCCAAAGTACTCGTAGTACGCGTCGATTTCCGGAACCGCCCGATATCCAACAACTTCACCATCGGTCGCGATTTCCAACAAAAAACCTTCGTACGCCAGATCCGTCCGTTCGAGATTGCGATGACGGCCAGAAACGATGAACGTCCCTTTTCCAGTCTGCCATGCACTCGTAATTTCGACAACGGCCGGTCCGCGAAGGTTCTTCTGCCACTTGAGCAATCCCAAACGGTCGGTCTCGAAAATCCAGAGAGACTGGTCTGTGGTGCCAAATGAGGTGGTGAATCCGGCGACCAGGAAATTCCCGTCGTTTGTAACGGCCAACACCGGGCAACAATCATCCGCGGGTCCGCCGTAGGTCCTCGAAAACGTGTGAACGTCACCCATGTCGGCGCCGGTTCCGGCATCCCGACCGCCGTCCGTTGCCCCCAAATCGGCGCGATCATCAACGAGGCTCGAAGCGTCAATGAGAGGATCGCCGAGATTCGAACCACCAGCGTCGCGTCCTACGTGCTTCTCGTCGTCGAAGCCTGCACCGGGTTCTCCTGCGTCCGCTGCCTTCTCATCATTTCTAACCACTACGTCGCGCGGATCACACCCGGTGACCGAACCAAAGAAAACAACGACGAGAGCCGGCAATGCCAGAAAGGCTATGGTACAACGGCTCATGATACTGCGCCTCCGATTCGCTCCTTGGCTAGTCAGACACCGGCCGCGGCGGAGGCGGATTTCCGCCTTCGCAGCAATTGGGGACGTCGGCGCACCAATCGGAATCCGGGCCGCACAACGGGCACTGGTCATCCGTGGATGATCGCACGGAGATACACGCACCCTTTTCCATCACTTTCCAGTCATTTCCGTCTTTCAACTCAAGGTCATACAGGCCATCAACGTACGGCAAAAACCAGATGCGATCGGTTGTGGGATTGAAGAATGCGGCAACCACGTTGGCAAGCCCCCCACCTTCGTGAAACGCAAGACTGGCCCCGCCAGACGCGACCACATTTGTGTCAGACGTCATGTTCCATTCCCATTTCCGAGTCGACTTGTTCAACGACATGAAATCTGAGGTCAGTTTTCCCGATTCCTTTGCGACGTACAGAACGTGGAAGTGGCCACCGTGCGGCCGGATGCTCGGATTCGGGCGCCAGACGAAACCGATGGCCCCCTCGGCAAACGCTTCAGTTGCCCATGGTTCTGAAATCACGGGATCGGTTCCGGTGACCAAGTGAACGCCTATTCTCCAAGGATCGGCCGGGGCGTTCCGATACATGATGGTGATCTTTCCGTCTGGAGTTGCGGCGTACGCCATGTGGAGGACTCCGGATTCGCCGAATGGCCTGAGGGCGAAAGATGGACTGCCCGTACCAAAAAGACCATTGCCGTTGCTATCTGTGGAAGGACGTAGAGGAAGCCAATCTCCGTTCGCGGCCAACACGCTTTCAAACATCTGACCGCTGGCTCCATCGCTGTAGGCCACCACAAGTTGGGTACCATCCGAGCCGAGGGCCGGCGCGGCGTCCAACCACGTCGAATCTGGCAAACGCGAATTCATAGGAACGACCCAGTTGTCAAGCCAACTCTCCGCATAGACGTGCCACAATCCACCTTCTTCGCCACCGAACGCGACGTACAACCTGGGAACCCCTGACGGACTTCGGAACTCTGTTATTCCTGGTGAATGAACAATACTGGTGGGAAGTGACACTTCATGCCGGGTCGACTCCCACAGGTCGCACGCTGTCCACGGATCGAGAGGTGAACACCCGCCGTCCATCTGGCGGAACTCCTGGTACCACAGGCGCTTCGATTCAACGTAGAACATGACCAAGGAACTATTGAACGTCGCCAGCACCGGCGGGAAACTGGCACGGGCGTTTTGCCAACGGTTGTTGTAGTGGAAAAACCTTCCGTTCACCGCATTCCTCTTCGCAGCATGGACGAAAGCCTCAACCGGGGAGGCACAGTCCGCTTCGATGTAGCCGTCCCTGTTCCAGTCGACGCCCCCAACTCCCGAAACCTCAAACTGGAAAGGATCGTATGTCAAATAGGTTGGGTCCGCCCCATCTAAACCTCGGCTTTCGCAGAGGTGCTTGGGATTCAGCGATTTGAAAGCACCCGAGGAGAAATGGACGAGTTCCGTGGACCCATTGAATTTCTCGGCGAACGCGTAGTTCATCACGCTCGTGTAGTTCGGTTTGAACTGGAAAGCTCCATCTCTCGTGTTCCCGCCATCCGACAACCCAAGGTTGTGTCCAAGTTCATGCAGTAGATTCCCGGCGCCTGGCACGAGATTGTGAAAACTGAAAGTATTCCCGTACAGCGAACTTGAAGCCGTCCCGCACCTTTGTGTGATGCCGCGATGGAAAAGGCCTTTTCTTTCGTTTCGAAAGTAGGTGTCAGCGAGATCGGAGGGTCGGCACTCGGGTTCGACCCGAACAATTCGGTCCGAACCGCCCCAATTGCCGCAAAGGGCCGAGTCGGTGCACTGCTCTCCATTGTCGAAATGAACGGCGAAACCTGTGGTGCCGTCTGGATTCTCAACGGTCGAAGAAACGTCACGAAACTTGTTGCGGGCGCGTTGGGCATCTGCCTCCGATAGCGTGCTGGCCTGTTGGACAGGGTTGTTCGTGTAAGTGTCAATCTCAACCAAGATGTCCTTCCTTCTCGGATCAGTGCCCCACTTCGGCAGTTGTTGGGGGAAATCGCTCTTGGCAAGGAAGCCGGGGCAGGCCGCACGGTCGCCGAAGCAACCTTTCTTGGCGATTGTCGGAACGGCGTAGTTGTAGCACACCTTGTCGCAACCAAACACTTCGATATCGTCTGTCAACCCGTCGCCGTCCGTGTCTCGGGAGGTCCAGGCGTTCGAGCACACCCAACCCCCGGCCACCGAGTTCCGGTCTTTGCACGTCTGCAACTCCACCTCGAGGCCGTCCCCGAGACCATCGCCGTCCGTGTCATTGTTCACATCGTTCCGGTAGATATGGCTGACGCCCTCCTTGGCCCACGGTTTCTGGCCGATGAATGTGGAACCGGCCGAGAGAGCGGCGGCCACTGTCACCTTGGATGCCTTGGCGATGCCGCCGTCGTCGTTCCACGAGGGCTTTCCGGTACCGTCGGGTGGGATTTCGTATGGATTGGCATATGACCCGGGATTCGACTGAATCACGAGCGTGTCCTCCCCGTCGCCCATGATGACGTTTTGGATCTCTTCGCCCGCGGCCCAACTCCAGTCCACCCGGTTGCCGCCGAACTTGAAGTTTTTTACCCAGCTGGTCCAACCGCCCCCTTCGACGACCCTGTACATTGAACACGTCCCGGCCTTGTCCAACGCTTTCGCACGGATGACCATGAACACCCATCCGGCCTTCTGAGGCGTGATTGTGACATGTGAACCCCAGTCACACCCCGGCGGCCACGTGTCCCGGCAGAAAGGGGTGTTGCCGTCGGTCGTGACCTTGGTGTACTGGCCGCCTGTCTGCTCGTAGAAAACGTCGAGGATTGGATCGGCACCGACAGAGCATCCGGTGACGGCATAGTTCCTGAACTTCCGGACTTCATTGTTCTGGATGTAGTCGTAGGCAAAATAGTACTTCGTGACGTTCACGTTCTTGAAGACGCGCGGCGTGGTTCTCGACGTCGCGAGAATGATCGGGCTGCCGGTCGCCTGCATCGTACTCAGGACCTTCTCTTTGCCTTTCGTATCCGCCCTCACAAGGTCGAATCTGATGCCGTAGGTGTAGACGCCGTCGTCCACCCTGGTGCCCTGCGAGTCCGTACCGGCCCAAGAACTCAACCCCTCCGCGATCATGTCCGGCGGATTCTTCCCTTCCCCGATCGGGCCGATTTGGGTGTTGTTGATGGTGAAGCGGATGATGTTGCCCGCGGAGTCCCGAATCTCCCTGGACGCACGCAGGAAGAACTTGTGGCCCTGCGTATTGCTTGCCAGACCCTCGACCGTTGCGATTCTAAGCCGCCCGACCACGTCGTTGGCCTCGTACGTCGGGTCGAAGATCTTCGTCATGTTGATGAGCGATAGAAGCTGCATCTTCCCGTCGGCGCTCGTGCAGCCGCCGGTGTTGGGCATCCCGACGCTGTAGTTGAAGTAGTCAAGCTCGAAGAGCACCCGCGCGTTCTGGCCTTCCATGAAGTTGCCGAACAACACGATGGGGCCGCCAAGTGAGCCCATGTTGAGAAGATCGTACGGGTAAGACATCACCGGCGTCGGGTCGCCGTCTACCAGAAGTTCCACCATCCCCTCGGCGTCCCGGACGAGCCTGTAGTCGTGCCAGACGGTCCAGTCGTGATATGCGACAATGACTTCCGTGATGTTCATCTCCCCCGTCTCCGGGTCGGGATGGCCCTCGATCGGCATCAACACGAGCCTGTCGCCGTTTAGGTCCTCGACGAATCCGACGGCAGTGCTCTTGACCCCGTCGTCTATCCACACGACCCCGCCGCCGAAGAGCGTGGTGTCGGGTGACGGGTTTCTCTCGCTTAACGACTGCCTCATCCGGAACGAGGCAGAGGCGAACCTTTCCATCACAAGACCCTCTTCGATTCGCCAGAACAGCAGTTCCTCGTTGCTGTCGATTCCAAGGACGCCATCCGAAAGGCACGCGTCGCCAGGCGCACAATCCCTCACCGAGACCGCTCCGATGTCGTTCGTCCTCGTCCAGCCGTCGATGGCGTCCCACGGGAGCACGGCGCAGTTGTAGTAGATGTTCTTGAACTCGCCGCAGGTGCCGGTCTGCGCGGGCGCGGCGCTCACGGACATTCCAAAGCCCTGCTGGAACTGGCCCCTGCCGTTCAGGCGCAGCTTGGGTTTCAGGAAGCTGTTCTTGGGCTCTTTGCGCTCTTGGTCTTGCAACGTCTGAAGCTGGTCGTTGAATCTTTGGACGTCCGTCGGGCTTGCCCCGCCGCTCTGGATCTTTTTGTCGAGCGACGCAAGCTCATCCTCGATCGTCCCCGCAAAAACATCAGGGGGGGCAAGGAACACCATGAAGCAGGCCAGAAAGGAAAGACCCGAAAAAGTGGTGCGCATGACCGTTCCTCCCTCCCGGCAGTCTCAAGATGTCGTCAGCGCGGATGCCGGTGGCGTGACGCTGATATTTTGCGCTCGTAGAGGCGCGGGCGTCAAGGGTTTTGTGACTGTGTGACTGTGGGGCAGGGCCTCGGACAAAGTCCTCGGCCGCCATCAGCTTTTAGCCTTCAGTAACACCTCGAATTCCGCACGGCTGACGGCTGATGGATAGTGGCTGGTCCCGGCGGTTTTGCGGGGACTCTGGACTGCGACTTCGGCGGCTGCTACGCGGCGGTCGCTCCCAGCGGGAACATCTACCCGTGCCAGCGCTCGTTAAACGAGGATCGCGGCGGGCCGCTGTGCATCGGCAACGTCTTTGACGGCCTGCTCACCGAGCGGAAACGCGCCATCCACGCCTGTCAGGGGGCCTGCAACCCCGCCTGCCGCGAGTGCGTGCTTCGGCCGCGGTGCAGGAACTGGTGCGGGTGCGTCAACGCGGCGCTTTCGGGGGACGCGGCGACGGTCCCGGGGGTCGTGTGTTTTCACGAGCGCATGGCGATCGAGGCCGCCGACCGTGCGGCGAACACGCTCTTTGCCGAGCAAAACCCCGCCTTCATGCGGACGTACTATCCGGGCGAGTGAGGGAGGGGGCCGCCCGTCTTGCTCCCCGGCCGCGCCTTCGCGTCGTTTTCGGATGCGTCGTTGTGTGGGGGCGCCTCAGGAGGCGCCCGGTGGTTGCCCGAAAACCGCCGCTCCGGCGCAACCGGGTCGCGTCCGGGCGGCAAGTGACCCGGGTTTGTGCAACGCACCCGAGGCGGGCCGCAGTCTTGCGCCGGGGAGGGGTTTGTAGTAGAAGGCGGCCGGTAACATTCAAGAGGCGGGTTTGAGATGTTGAGAAAGCTTCTGACCCCGGGTTTCGGCGTGTTCTCTGGGTTTTTTCATCGGCGCGCGTGCACAATTCTTGCTGTTCTGGTGTTGTCCGGCGCCGCGGCGGTCGCGGCCCTTTCGTGCGGCGGGGGCGGCGATTCCACGCTTTCCTGCACCAGCGACGAATCGTGCGGCCCGGGGAAGATATGCCAGGACGGCACGTGCAAATCGAAGCCGGCCATCCAGTTCTGCACATCGAACGACGAATGCGATCAGGGCTCCGAGTGCGTCGGCGGCCAGTGCAAGGTCAAGTACGGCGCCTGCTTCGTCGATGCCGACTGTCCCGAGGGGATGCGGTGCAACCCCACCAAAAACGTCTGCGTCCACGGAGGCGACGCCGACGCCGGCGCGTCCGACGCCGGGACGCAAGACTCGGGCGCCGCCGAGACGGTCGTCAACGAGTGCGCGTCCGATTTCCAGTGCTCGGCGCCGCGGCCGATCTGCGCGGGAGGGATGTGCCGCTCGTGCACGTCGCTGGGCTGCGGAGAGCACATGACGTGCGACTCCAAGTCCGGCGCCTGCATCCCGGCAACCGGGGACGGCGGCACGCAGGATACGTCGTTGCCCGATTCCGGTCCGGCGGACACCGGCGCCCCGGACACAGGTCCGTTCGATTCGGGTGTTCCGGATGCCGGCGTCCCCGATACGGGCGGCCCGGACGTGGGCGTCACATGTCAGACGACCGGCTGCCCGTGCGGTTCGTACTGCGACCAGGGTTCGGCGGCGTGCCTCAACGGCTGCGCAAACATCGGCGACTGCTGCGCCGGGACGACGTGCATGAACGGGGCGTGCGTGGTGGCCCAGTGCCAAAGTGACGCGGACTGCAAGACGGCGCCGGCCCTCCGGTGCGACAAGTCCACCGCGACGTGCGTCGAGTGCACGCAGGACTTCCACTGCCCCGGCAGCACTTGCGACGAGGCGACGGGGACCTGCAACCCGAAGGAGCCGGGGGACGTCGGCGCCGAATGCACCAAGGACTCCGAATGCCGGCTGGGGTACTTCTGCATAACCGAGAAGAAGACCGACGGGAGCGATTCGGGGTTTTCAGGCGGCTACTGTTCGGAGGACTGCACGCTCGACGGCTACTGTACGTCGTGGACCGCGTCGTGCATCACCGTGTCGTCCAACCCGACCGAGAAGGAATGCCTGCTTGACTGCATCGACGACTCCGAGTGCCGCTCGCAGTACATCTGTGTCGAGGCCGGCTATTCGGGCGTCTGCTGGCCGCGCTGCGACAACCCTGGCGCGGGATGCGCCACGGGTTACGTCTGCCAGTCCGGGAGCGGCCGCTGCGAGGGGACCCAGGACGTGACCGAACCGTGCGGCGGGACCTACAACTACTGCAAGTCGGGGTTGATCTGCGCGGGCTATCAGGGCGAGCAGGCCCACTGCTACAAGGAATGCGACCCGGACGACTTTGACGGCCCGTTCTGCAACACCGGAGAGGTCTGCGACGACATCGGCACGACCGGGATCTGCGAGTTCGGGGGCACCGTCGGCTTGAATGGCGACTGCACCGTGGCCGAGTGCCAGAAGGGCCTGATATGCGCCGGGAACGACGTCTCGGGGTACAAGTGCTACGCCGGTTGCGACTACTACGACGATGACCCGGGCTGCACGTTCCCCAAGATGTGCACGCGCCTGTCGGGTGAGGCCAGGAAGGGAATCTGCAAGTAGGACTTTGCGACTCACGACTTGCGACTCGTCACCCGAGACGCGGGGTCGAGGGCGGAACGCTTGAAGGCGGAAGCGGAGGCGGCATGTTGAAGCAGCGAAGACCGTTCGTCGCCCGTTCGTTTGTAATGGGGTTCGCGGCGCTTGCGCTGGCCGCGGCCGGATGCGACATGGCGGCTGCGTACGTCGCAGCGGACGGGGACTCGGCGACGTCCGGCGGAGACGGTGGCGTCCGGCCCGAGACCGACGGCGGGACGCCGGCTCCCGATTCCGGTGGCGTCCGGGACGCGTCGGCGCCGGAGGACGGCGGGTGCGACTGCCCGTCGGGCTGCTGCGCCGCGGGCGCCTGCCGGCCCGGGACCGAGGACACGGAGTGCGGGCGGGGCGGCTCGGCCTGCGCCGACTGCGCCGCGGGCGGGACGAAGTGTGTTGATCAGGCGTGCACGGCGCCCGTCGCATGCGAACGCAACTCGGATTGCCCGCTCGGAAACATCTGCGACAAGCCCAAGAAAACGTGCGTCCCCGGGTGCCGCTCGGACGCCGACTGTCCGCAGACGGGCACAAGCAGGTGCGATGTGACGGTGGAGCCGAACGGCGTGTGCGTGGAGTGCCTTGCCGACGCGGACTGCGCGGGCGCGGGACCGACGTGGGTCTGCCAGGACGGCGCCTGCAAGAAGGGTGAGCCGGTTTGCGATCCGAAATGCACGGCGTGGGAGGCGTGCGGCGAGGATCAGGTCTGCCGCCCGCGCGAGGGTTACTGCAACGGCGACGAGGACTGCACAAAGCTCGACCCGTCCCTGCTCTGCGATCTGAACACGCACGTTTGCGTGCTGCCCGAATGCGTTGTTGACGGGGATTGCGGCTATACGTGCGCCAAGTGCGGCGGGGCGTGCGTCTCGAACAAGTGCCAGTGCATACTGACGTGCGGTTATCCGATGTGCGCCACTTGCGTTGACACCTCCGAGTGCGAACCGGGCCTTACGTGTTCGGGTTTGGGGACCAAAAAGTGCTACAAGATGAGCTGCACCTCGGACGCCGACTGCGACGGCCGGCGCTGCCTGGCTCTCGGAGGGTTTTCCTACTGCATGTGCCTTGGGATATGAAACCGCTCGGGGTGACGCTGGCGGTTTCCGTTGCCGCCGCCGCGCCCGCGGCGTTCGCCGCGGCGTGTTCCGGAAGCTACGGGGCGACTGCCCGTCCCGATGGAGGTGTGTCAATGGCACCGGCGGCGGAGATGCGGCCGTTCGGCCCGGTGGTGGCCGGACGATTCTATCCCGGCTCGCCCTCCGAGCTTCGGGGGATGGTCGACAGGTTCATTGCCGACGCGAAGGATGTGCCGCTGTCCGGCACGCTCCTCGGCGTCGTTTCGCCCCACGCCGGGTACGTCTACTCGGGTCCGGCGGCCGGCTGGGCGTTCCGCCAGCTCAAGGGGCGGAAGGTGGACATAGCGGTCGTCATGGCGCCGTCGCACAGTTTTCGCGGCGACGCCGCCGGCGTGCTCGACCGTGCCTCATATTCCACACCCCTGGGCGACGTCAAGATCGCGCGCGACGAGGTCGCGGCGCTCCTGAAGTCGCCCGCGTTCACGTCCAACGAACGCCTCTTCTCGGGCGAGCACTCGCTTGAGGTGCAGCTCCCGTTTCTCCGCACAGTCCTCCCGGACACCCCCATCGTGCCCGTCGTCGTGCCGACGCACGATAGCGAGGTCATCAACGCCGTCGCGAAGGAACTCCACGCGCGTTTCGGGAAAAGAGCGGCCGTGTACGTCGCGTCGTCCGACATGTCGCACTACAAGCCGTACGGCGAGAACAACAAGATCGACCGCGGGACGTTCAAGGTCATGGAGCAGATGAGCGCCGATGCGTTGCTTCGGGGCGAGGCCCAGGGGAAGGTCGAGCTTTGCGGGCTTGCGCCGGTCGCGGTCCTTTGGAAGATCGCCGAGATTTCTGGCGGCGGCACGATGACCCTGCTCAAGCACGAAAACTCCGGCGACACCGCGGGCGACAAGTCGGGGGTAGTCGGGTACGGCGCGGTGGCGGTGACCATCGGAGGAAAAAAGTGAGGCGCATCGTGGCGGTGGCGGCGGCGCTTGCGCTGGCGGCGACGGCGTGCAAGGCGGGGAGCGCCGACGAAAAGAAGAGCACGGCGGGCACCGGCTCTGCGGCGTCCGAGAAGGGGAAAGGACCTGCAAAAATGGACGGGAAGAAGGATGGCGCCGAAAAAGAATATCTCACCGCGGCCGACAAGCAGACGCTCCTTAAATTGGCGCGCGAAACAGTCGAGACGTACGTCCGATCCGGGAAGAAGCCCAAGGTGGAGGTGACCTCGAAGGTCCTCCTCGAGAAGGGCGCCGCGTTCGTCACGCTCAAGAAGCACGGGGAGTTGCGGGGCTGCATCGGCGACATCATCGCTCGAGCGCCGCTCGCGAGCTGCATAGTCGATCGTGCGGTCGACGCCGCCGTGAACGACTCGCGTTTCGACCCGGTCCAGCCCGGCGAGCTTCCGGACATCGACATAGAGATCTCGGTGCTCACGCCGCTTGAACCGGTGGGAAAGCCCGAAGAGATCGTCGTCGGCAAGGACGGCGTGCTCCTCACCAAAGGCTGGAACCGCGGCGTCTTCCTGCCGCAGGTCCCGGTCGAGCAGAAGTGGGACCGCCAGCAGTACCTCGATCACCTCTGCCGGAAGGCGGGACTCAACTTCGGCTGCTGGAAGGACGCAAAGCTCGAAAAGTTCCAGGCGATCGTCTTTGGCGAGAAAGAATGAGCGTCTTGGAGTGCGGTGGCTCGACACCGCCTTGACCGCGCGCCGGCTTGACGGCGCGGGTCCCTTGGCGACGAGAGTAAATGATTGAGAAAGAACGTTGCCCGGAGATGCATGAACTGATCGGTTTTTTCGAGTCGAACCCCTCGATCGAATCTGCCGGCGAGATGAATTGGCCTTACCAGTGTGTGACGTTTCTGTATTCTGCCGGCGTCGAAGAACTGAATTGTACGATCTGGCCCATTGAATGCTTCTTTTCGATTGTATGGCGGCAAGGCGGGAAGGAACGGCTCTCCGCGCGGTTCCACATGATTCGCCGGATCCAGGTTGAGAACAGATGGGTGGGCGAACTCTTGACAGTGCAGTTCGACCCGGAATCTCACGTCGACCACCTGATTCTGAGGCTGAAGCCGCACATTCAGGGCATGATTTTGACGAAGGAGTATTGAATGGTGCTGTGTTTTTCAGCTTCGGAACCGCACACGCGCCGTCAAGCCGGCGCGAATCCAAGGCGGTGTCAAGCCACCGCACTCCAAGACAGGCTCCAAGACGCAACGCAAGAACGGCTGACGCACGTACCATGACGGCAACTACCGGAACCAAACCCAAGCCGTGGCACCACAGTCCGCTGCATGCATTTGAACCGAAGACGGAGTACATGGTCACGGCCGGGACGCACGGGAAGGAGCATCTCTTCCGTGGTGAGGAAAGGTGTCGGTTCCTTTGCGAGTCGCTCCTTTCGCTTGCCGACCGATACGGTTGGAATCTTCAGGCGTGGGCCGTGTTTTCGAACCACTATCATTGGAAAAGCTCCCAAAGAGGCCGAAAACCTGAAAAAGTTCATTTCACACCTGCACACCGCAACGGCGCGGTACGTCAACAATCTCGACGGTACGCCGGGCCGGAAGGTCTGGTACGAGTACTGGGACACCTGTCTTACTTTCGAGAACAGCTACCTTCCTCGATTGAACTACGTGAACAACAACCCGGTCAAACATGGTCTCGTAGAATTGGCCTCGAACTACCCGTTCTGTTCAGCCGCGTGGTTCGAGCAGAAGTCGGAGCCGGGGTTCGTTCGGAAGTTGAAGGCGTACGGCTTCCGGAAAGTGAAGGTTGTGGATGATTTTTGAGCTAGGCAACCGTCGGTCTCGGAAATCGCACCAGGGCACGCGCCGTCAAGCCGGCGCGAATCCAAGGCGGTGTCAAGCCACCGCACTCCAAGACATCCCGTTTCGAACAACCTCCAAGACCACAAACCGCCGAGTTTCAGGGCTCACTCCTGGCCGACAGGCCTTCGTTGTGCTTGTCGGCATGGTCCTCGCAGCCGGTGTGCCGGCATGCTCGAGCAAGTCGCCGGAGGAGAGGGTGCGGGATGTCATCGAGGCCTGCCAGAAGGCGGCGAAGGAGCATAAACCGGCGGGCGTCATGGAGCATATCGCGCAGGACTTCCGCGACCATGGGGGGAACCGCCGCGACACGCTCAAGGCCATTCTGATTCGCGAGATGATGGCAAACCGGAAACTCGGGATCTACATCACGACCAATGAAATCAAGGTCGCCGGCGCCGAGGCGACAGCCGACCTCAAGGTCGTCGTCACCGGGTCGGGCGGGATCATCCCCGAGCGAATGGACGGGATGAAGATCAATCTCAAGCTCCGCGAGACAGACGGCAAGTGGACGATCTATTTTGCCGAGTGGAGGTGAGCGCGATTCCGAAGGGAGCCGCCCGTCTTGCTCCCCCGGGCCGCGCCCGTTCTCCGTAGCATACATTCTACGTAGTACTACGAAGTATGAACTACGAAGGGTGAATCCGTGCGGCTCACTGAAGATGGTGTCGGGATGATGCTTTGGATCATTCTCGTGGCGGGGACGGTGTTCGCAACGTCGCTGGCGGCGTGTGGTGGTGAACGGACGCTCGACATCGACGCCACCGCGGGCGGGGCGCGTGACGGAGGGGAGGACCCGGGCGGAGTGGCGGCCGACGGCGGCTCACTCGACGCGGGTGCCTGTGCGCTTCAGACGGAGATCTGCAAATCCGGGGTTTTGGCCGCGGGTTTTTCGGAACCCGTTCAGATCGTCCCATCGGACATGCTCCCCGACGAGATAGCTGTTCAGGACGCCAACAACAATCTCGACATCGTGGTGCATGACTGCCGGCTTTTCGTGGCGTTCCGCACCGCCCCCAGTCATTTCGCGAGCGATAGGACCATGCTCTACGTCATTAGCACCGCCGACCGGAGGACGTGGTCGTACGAGCGGCGGTTCTTCATGGGCACGGACCTCCGGGAGCCGCGCTTGTTGTCGTGGAACGGCCGGCTCTTCCTGTACTTCGCGGTGCTGGGCGACAACCCCGCGGACTTCACGCCCAAGGGGATGATGGTTTCGGAGTATGAGAAGCCCGGCAGGTGGTCGACTCCGGAGTACTTCTATGGCGAGGGTTTCATCCCGTGGCGCGCGAAGATGATTGACGGAGTGCCGTACATGCTCGCGTACGTCGGCGGCGAGAACATCTACGACGAGAACGGGAAGCCAATCGAGGTCCATTGGCTCACGACGAAGGACGGCAGGACGTGGGAGCCGGTGGTGCCGGGGCAACCCGTCGTCCTTTCGGGCGGGATGTCCGAGACCGACTTCGTGTTTCTTGACGACGCCACGCTCGTCGCGGTGTCGCGCAACGAGGCGGGGGACGGGGCGCATTGGGGCTCTCTCATCTGCCGTGCCGAGGCTGGGGCGCCCGGCGACTGGAAGTGCAGACACGACCCCCAAAAATATGACTCGCCGCTGGTGTTCAGGCACAAAAACGAGGTCTACCTCATCGGGAGGCGAAACGTGACCGAGTCCGGTTGCTTCGACCTGGGCGAGCTCGACCCGGCGTACCGGGAATTGCCTCCGGCCGAGCAGTCGCGGAAGTACGCCATCGACTACTGGAACCGGCCCAAACGGACGTCTCTTTGGAAGGTGGACCCCGAATCGCTCACCGTGTCGTTCGTCCTGGACCTCCCCTCCAAAGGCGACACCAGCTTCGCAGGCCTGGCAGAGATGTGCGGAGGTTCGTACCTCGTATACAACTACACCTCCCCCCTTGACGGACCGGACGTCTCGTGGATAGACGGTCAGACCGGAAAGACGATCATCTACGAAACGGTCTTGACGCTGCCGTGACGACCTCGTGCTGCGGGCCGGCGTGGGAACAGGAACGCCGTCGATCTTTCCGCCGGCCTCCGCTCGTGCTATGCTTCTTTCATGGAAACGAATTCGCCCGCGATAGAAACCGTCGCCCGTGTTTTCGGGCTGAAGCTCGTCGTGCGCTTCGGTTCCATGGCAACCGGCCGGGCGCGACCCGGCTCCGACCAGGACATCGCGGTCCTGCCAGAGCGACGGCTCGGCCTGGACAGGCAGGCTGACCTGGTGGCGGCGCTGCAGGATTCCCTTGGCGGTCCGGAGGTTGACCTGACGGTCCTGGACGGCGACGACGGTCTGCTCCTTTTCCGCGTCGCGCGCGAAGGCTCGGTTTTGTACGAAGAAACGCCCACCACTTTTTTGCAGTTCCGCTCGTACGCCGCACGCCGCTACGACGACACCGAAAGGTACAGGGCGGCGACCGCACGTTGGCTGGAGGCGCGCCTTGGTTGACACCGCCACCGGCGCGCTCATTGAGCGCAAACTCGTGTTGTTGATCACCTATCTCGACGAGCTTCGCCCGCTTGTGGAAGGATCCCCAAAAACGCCGGTCTCCGGGAACGTGGCTCGCCGGGCGATCGAGCGGCTGGTGCAGTTGATCGTGGAAGTCACCGCGGACACGAACGACCTTCTGGTGGTGGCGCTCGGCGGACCTCAGCCCCAGACGACGCGCGATGGCTTCCGCGCCATGGCGTCCGCGAACGTGTTGTCTGAGCCGTTGACGTCGCGGTTCATCGCTTCTTACGTGGGGCTGCGGAACCGCATCGTCCACGACTACGACGTGCTAAATCCCCATCTGGTGGAGCAGGCCGCCTCCCGGCTCCTGAAGGACGCCTCGGAGTATGGCGCGCAGGTCAAGGCGTGGATCGAAACGACCGGCACGCAGAAACAAGCCGACGAGTAATTCGCTGTTGCCCGGCCGGGATTCTTGAGACCCGCGAGGTCCTTTGAAACGAAAAAGGCGTCCTTGGGGACGCCTTTTGTGCGGTAACTTCTGCCTGCCTGCCTGCCTGCTTCCTCACTCCCTGCACAGAATGAACCACGCGGGCTGGACTTTGCCTTTCTTCCAGGCGCGGCCGATGGTGACCTGGTCGGTGACGCCTCTCAGTTTGTCTATCATGTGGGCGTAGACCAGGTTCGAGAGGCCCTGCTCGTTGGGGAGCACCTCGGGCCAGCCTTCGGGGCGCTCCTGCGGGATCCTTGTGTAGTCTATGTCGACCTCGCCGCGGTCGGGGGCGTCGTAGGCGACGAAGTAGCCGGGGCCGGTGACCGGCGCCAGCGCCTGGTGATTGTAGCCCCAGAGTTCCTTGGCGGTCTTTTCGGGCCGGAGGAACCTCTTTTCGAAGATAGTGAACGCCGGGAGGGAGTTCTTGCCGTAGTGCCGCACGGGCGCACGCGCCCCGCGCTCGGGCGGGACTACGTCGTCAATCGTGATCGGGTGGAACCCCTGGACGGCCTCGTAGAGTCTGCGCAGGTGCTTTGGCTTGAGCGATCGGCAGGCCGCAAGCCGCGCGCGGTGGTCAAGGCCATTCAGATACTCGGCGATCTTGTCGGGGCTGGGGAACTCGCGGTCGAGCATCGACTGGAGGGCGTCCTGGATCTCGATGATGTGGGCGAGGTCGGGGTTCGCAATCGACCTGAGCTGGTTGACGAGCGGCATGGCTTCACTCCCTGTCAAGGGTTCGTACGGCGGGCAACCCGCCGCGCCCTGTATATGACGACAGTGAAAGGTTTGCAAGTCTCAGAAACAAATGGCGCGGTACAGCACGTCAATCACGGCACCGGGCGGCGGGACGGCGCCGCGGCCGAAGACTACTGAGTTGGTCGCCGGGTCGTAGGTGTAGCCGTCCACCGGGTCGGCCCTGATGGGCGCCCCGTTTACCATGACGACGATCGAGGCGGGGTCCGCGTTCCTGGAAAGAAAGTACTCCACGACCGCGTGGAGCGCACCGAGGCCCAGTTTGCGCATGATTCCGCCCCATTCGCCGAAACAGATGGAAAACGCGGCTCCGTTCCCAACGGTCTTGAAAAGTTCGAGGTACCGTTCGGCGGGTTGCGACTCCTCGCCGCAGAGGGCCGGTTCGGGCGGGTCCTGCGGCGTCCCTTCGCCGCTCAGTCCGGCGATCACCGACACCGACAGCAGGTCGGGGTTGCGCCGCCCCTTGAGGTCCCGAAGGAAGTCGGCGTAGTACTCGACGGTCCCCGGCGACTGGTCGTCCTCGTTGCTCAACATGACCACCGCCAGCTTGGCATACCGGCGGAGGAAACCCCCGTTGGCCTTCGTGTCGCTGATGAACGGGTCCGACAGGGCCAGTTTGACGGCCTCCATGCAAGACTCCTGTTCGCCCGCGCAGCACTCGCCGGGCATGGCGTTGGCGGCGAACGCCTCGGCGGGATCGATGCCTTCGGGGAGGTACGGGTCCGTGCGCGGCGGGGCCGGGGAGTTCGTGACAATGCGCGGATAGCCCGCGCGTTGGAAGAGCACGCCCGGATAGATCATGTCGCCGGTGTACCCGCGTTCGGCCTCGTTAATCTCGGCGGTCACGACGCCCATCTGGTATTCGGTGCCGAGCGTGGCGGCGTACTCGATGAACTGCGGGATGTTCCCCGCGAGCGAGAGCTGGTAAGGGGCCATGGGCGACGAGTTGTCCACGCACCAGAGCACGTCAACCATCGGTGTGTCGCTCTGTCTGAAACTGTCGCGGACCGCCGACTCGGACGTGCCTTCGCCCGTGAGCGGCACGACGACCACGCCGTCGATCGCGTTGGGCGCGTCGGTGCCGATGCGCAGGGACGCCGTTTCGACCGCCTCTTTCGAAGGAGCGTAGGTCACGCCGAGCGTCGCCGGCGATCTCGGGGCGATAGTGAGCGGCATCTGCGCCGGCGCGGCGACCGAAAAGGCCTGCGGTGTGACGGCTGGAACGACCTCGATCCCGCTGACCGTGATCGGGGCGTCGCCGTTGTTGTAGAGCTTGACGGGGACCTCCGCCGACGCGCACCCCGTCGTCACCTGCCCGAAGTGAACCGGCGTCGGAAGGACGTCGAGCTTTCCCGTCACCCCGACGCACCACAGCCTCCGGCACCAGCCGTCGGCGGGACAGTAGCCGGCGGCCCGCGGCTGGTCAGGGTCCGTCGTTGACACGACGACCACGTTCTGGCCCAAAAGGTCCGGTATCCCGATCTTCGACGGCGCCGGGCCGGTCCCTGCCGGCGCGCACCGCAAGTTCACCTTGACCGCCGAACCGGGCAACACTTCGGCCGGAAAGGAAGTGTCGTCGTCGAGCGAGTACCACGACCCGCTGGCGCCGCCGAACCGGGCCGCGGCGATTGAGCACGGGCTTGTCCCGCTGTTCTCGAAGAACATGCCCAGGTTTTTTGACGACCCCTTGAAGACATTCCCGAAGTTCATGACGTTTCCGGGGGGGGTCACGTCCAGCGCGCACAACGGCTCCTCGCCGCCGCACCCCTTCAGGGGGACATCGAGCAGCGGGAGACCGGCACTGTCGTTTTCGACGACGACCGAATCAGCCGGGCAGGTCTTCTCGACCGGCGCCGCGAACCGGACCGTCACCGCCGCGCGACCGGAGGGTTCGACGTCAAACGGCGTGGCGGCGGGCCGCCCGAGCGCGTCGGCGAGACCCGCCAGCGCGAAAGGCCCCGGGGCGGGACCGGCGACCGACAACACGGTGCACGGCGCGTCGCCGACGTTGACAACGTCGAACCTGCGTTCCACCTCCACACCGCCCGCGAGACGCCCGAAGTCGACGCTTTGCGGGTCCGCCTTGACCGCGCACCGCGCGGCGGCTCTTCCGGAACACAAGAGCCGGACGTAGCCCCTTCCGTCCGTCAGTTCCGGGTCGTCCGTGAGGACGTCGATCCTCCCGGCGGCCGCGCCCGATCCGTCGGGCGTGCATCTCACCGCGACCACCGCCTCTTCAAGCGGATCGAGCAAGGCGGGGACGGGAGGGGCGACGCCGTCGAGCTTGAACCATCCGCCACCATCGTCGGCGAGCACGACCTCGCTGAGCGTGAGCGCGGCGGACCCGCACGAACGAAGGCGGAAAGTCTGCGTCTCGGTCTCGTTTGCGCCGACCCGACCGAAATCCACAATGGCGGGCTCGACGCACGCGCGCGGCGCCGAGGTGGATGCGTCGTCCCCCGGACCTCCGTCAAAGCCGCCGGAATCGGCGGGCGCCACAGGCACGTCCGGCCCGCTCCCCGTGCCGTCCGCGGTGCCGGCGTCGTTGCCGCCAAAAACGATCGTGAAGTCCGGGACACAACCGGCCGCGATTGCGCCCAGCGCCCACAATGCCGTGCGCCTCATGACGCCTCCGGCCCCGCTCCGTCCCCGCGCATCTGTTTCGATCTCGCCCATCCGCGGCCCACTGTAGGTCACAGCGGCCGCTCATTTCAAGTCGTGAAAAAAGACCAAAAAAATCATGGTTTTCTTGTTGCAACCGGTTGCCGTTGGATGTATTAAGGATGGCCTGGCGGGGAACCCTTGCGTTTGAGGTCGGAGGAGATGAAGATATACCTGAAGATGATTCCGAAGATCTCCGAGGAGATCGTGAAGACCCTGTCACGCGACGGGGATATCGAGGTCGCCGACGAGAAGATCGAGGAGGCCGCGCTGGATTCCTCGGCCGTGCTCCGCAACTACGTCGAGATGGAGAAGAAGCTCAACGAAGAGGTCAAGGACCACATGGAGCGACGGGGCTTGAGCCCCACCGACTTCAACCGCGTCCGGGATGCATATGCGAAGGAACGGAACTTCAAGCTCGGCGACGACGGGATAGACTTCGTGATCGACCAGATCATGGATCTCTTCATGATGTCCCCCAACGTGGACGAGGTCTTCGCCGAGGACCACACCATGCGCAAGAAGATCTTTGACATCCTCAGGCGCTACCTCGACGTGGACGAGGCGCTCGATCGGGCGGCCCGCGACAAGATCAAGAACCTCGAGGAAGGGACCCTCGACTGGGACATCGGCTATGAAAAGGCCATCATGCAGCTCAAGCAGCAGAAGGGCCTCGTCTGACGCCTGCCGCTACGAAGTAGTCCGCGTCCACTATCACCGCATCCATTCGATGCTCCCGCGCGAGGCGGTCCGTGTGGAGCGGACCGACGGCCGTACCTTTGGCACCTTTGCCGAGGCGGTCGAACACGCGCGGGGCATGCGCGTCGGCGGCGACTACACCTACGCTCCGTTCGAAGTCCGAGGGACGGGCCGCCGCCCGTTGAAAACCGGTCGCAACGCGGTATACTCGGCCCGGTGAAGCTCGACTGGCGAAAACACAAGACGCCGCTCATCGCCGCGGGCGCGGTTGCGGCGATTTTCCTGGGGCTTGCGATGTGGTGGTTTGCACCGTCGCACCGGGCCGGGCGTCTCACGCGCGAAGGGATCGCAGCCGGGAAGGATGGCGACCTCTACCGGGCGAGCGTCCTGCTGTTTGAGGCGGCGAAGACCGACCCGGATTTCTTTTTGGCCCGATACAACCTTGGGCTTGTGCTCAAGGCACTCGGGAAGCCCGAGCAGGCGCTCCAGGAATTCTACGCCGCGGCCGCGGCAGAGCCGAAAGACCCCATGACGTACTTCGAGATTGGGCGGATCCACGCGCAGGCGGGCAGGGAGGAGAGCGCGCTTGCGGCGCTCGAGCAATCGATAGACCTGGGTTTCGACGACATCCCCCTCCTCGCCAAGGATCGCGAGCTCGACCCGGTCAACAAGACCCAGCGTTTCATGGACCTCTGGGAACGGTGGGAAACGCGCAAGCACCGCCAGAAACCCGCCGCGTCGAAAAAGTGATTCCTTTTCGCGCGTGCCACCTTGTTGGCACTCGTCTACTGCGACGCGCACTGCTCCTGAGGGCTCACGGACGTCGTTGTCGGGGACGCTTGTGTATCGCTGGCGGCAACGCTTGGGTCCCCGACTGAAGCGCCGGTTGTAACCGGGGCAAAAGATGTCTGCGCCGGCGTTACCGCCGTCGAGGCGCCGATGTCGGACGGGCAGCCCGGGTCGATTGTCCCGTCCGCCTTGATCTTGAGGACCCACGCATCCTCGCCCCCGGCGCCGTAGGCCTCGGTAAAGCCGGCCACCACGTACCCGCCGCCCGCGGTCGCGCGGACAGCGTGCGCTTCGCTGTTCTTGGCCCCGCCGTACCGCGCGGCCCACCCAAACGTCCCGTTTGCGGCGAGCTTGAGCACCCACGCGTTCTTTACAGTCCCGTACGAGCTGGTCGTTCCCGTTGTCACGAAACCGTCGTCGGCGGCCTCAACCACCGCGTAGGAGATGTCGTCTGCGTTCGTACCTCCGAAGCGGTACTGCCACTGCGGGGCGCCGTCCTTGTCGGTCTTGAGGATGTGAAGGTCGGTTCCCTGCGCGGACCCCGTGTATCCGACGATGACGAAGCCGCCGTCTTTCGTCTGTGTGCCCGCGCGAGCCCCATCGAAGAAGGTTCCGCCGTATGATTTCTGCCACGCAATCGTTCCGTCGCCCGTGAGTTTCATGGCCCAGATGTCGTGATTCCCGGCGGAAAACGACGCCGAGTAGCCGACCACGAAAAACCCGCCGTCGCTCGTCTCCTGCGCGAAGAAGGCGCCGTCCTGGTCCGAGCCGCCGAACGTCTTTTTCCACAGGATGTTCCCGTTTTCATCCAGGTTCACGACAAGGGCGTCGTAGTTGCCCGCGCCCGACGTGTTGGTGTCGCCCGCGATGACGAAACCGGTCGAGGTCTTCCGGATGGAATTGGGGGTGTCCTCGCCGGAACCTCCGATGTCCTTTTGCCAGACGATGTCGCCGTTTTTGGCGAGTTTCAAGACCCAGACGTCGCCTGCCGCGCCGAACGAGAATGCGGTTGCCGCGACGGCGTACCCGTCGGCGGTCTCGACGATCCCGACGCCCTCGTCGTCCTGGGCGCCGCCGTAGCGTTTCTGCCATTCAACAGTGCCGTCGGCCCGGAGCTTGACGACCCACACATCCTTGTTCCCGACCGTGACCTCGGTGGATCCGATCGCGATGAAGCCGCCTTCAACAGTCGGCGCGATGTCGCGGAAGCGGTCGGCGTTGCCAGCGCCGTATGTCCTGGCGAAGTAGTGCTGAGGTCCGGCGTCGAAGCCTGCATCGGTCCCTGCGTCCGCGCCAGCGTCGCCAACGCCCGAGTCTGTGCCGGTGTCGGGCGCCTGCGCGTCCCCAAGTCCGGCGTCTTCCACGGCCGCGTCTGCGTCCCCGTCGGCACCCGCGTCGGCCCCCGTGTCTGCCCCGGCGTCGCCCGCATCAGGCACTTGAACGTCCGCCGGCCCCGTGTCCTCGTGCGCGGCATCGGTGCCTGCGTCTTCGCCGGCGTCCGCGCCCGTGTCAGTCTGGCCGCCGGTGTCCGGTGTCTCCGAAGCATCGATGCCGCCGTCTTCGGGTGCGCCCGCGTCGCCACCTGTGTCTTTGATCGACGAACCGGCATCACCGCCTTTGAGGAACTGCTGGAAATCGGGGCCGCAGGCGACGAGAAAGACAACAACGAGGGACGAAAAGACGAGGGACGAAATGATGAGAATTCGCCCGCGCTGAGCTGAAGCAGTTCCCGGTCGTGTGGGCGAGCGTATCGGCATCAGAACCTCGCCCCGTAGGTCAAAACCGGCGAGCCGTTGGTGAAATCCACGGCGACACCGCCGTCCGTGCCGCCGGAGTATCCGAAGATGAGCATCGTGGCGCCCGCGGCGGCAAGAACGCCGCCGCCGACAAACGAGATGAGCCGGTATGTCTTGTAGTCCTCGCCTCGGTCGACCGCCGCCTTCACGTCGGGCTCTTCGTTTTTCACGAGCCGGTCGTAAAGGTCGTTGGCTTCAAGATGGAAGTAGACGCCGGTCCCCAGTCCGGCGAGTCCGGCGACAGCGGCGGAATAGCCGCCGGCCAGAAGCCAGTTGAAACCCGTTCCCGGGCCGCCTGCCTGCGGTCCGCCAAGGATCTCGCCGACCATCTCACCGATGGTGCGCATGAGCACCTTCTCGTCGTGCTCGATGGTCCGCGTCGACCGCTCGAGCACCGCGGCGCGCGAGGCGTGGATGTACTTGAGCGTCACGAGATACTGCCCGCCCATGGCGCCCACCGACCCCTCGATGTAGTACTGGGCGCCCATGGCGCCGGCGATCTCGATGAGGCACTGCGTGTCGGTGCACCCCTTGAGCTGCTTGTTCTGTTCCCAGAACAGCATCTTGTCGAGGTCCTTCTGGCCGATGACCTCGAACTTTTTGGTCCGGCTCACGCGGTCGATGACGATCTCGGTGAGCATGTTGGCCGTGCTCTTCTCGACGCCCTTCTCGTTGACCAGATCGAACACGAGAAGCGTCGGCCCGGCGGCGGGCCTGCCCTTCTCGGCGGCCGCAGCGCTCTGTTCGACGACCAACAGTGCTGTGAAAGCAAGAAGCGTCAGGCGCGGTGGATGGCGGCGGGGAGGCATGGGGCGTTAACTGGAGGCTGCTTGCCTGCGGCGGCCAGCACGCTGGAGGTTCTTCAGGACCAACGGCAGACTCTCCGTAGCGATTCCCCACACAATCTCCAGATTGACGCCGAAGTAGTGATGGATGAGTTTGTCCCGCACCTTCGCAAGGTCCGACCACGGGACATCCGGGTGCCTTTGCCTCAACGCCTCGGGCACATTCTTGGACGCTTCGCCTATGATCTCGAGGTTCCTGACGACCGCGTCCTGCGTCTTGCGGTCTTCGAGGAACGCCGGGTAGTCCATGTCTTTGGCATAAGCTTGGATGTTCCGGATTGCCCTTTTAATGTCGGCGACGAAGGCCGACGGCGCTCTTTTAGACATAGACGAGACTCTTCTTGATTTCCTTGGCGACTGATTTGACACGGAGAGAGTCAAGACCTCCCTTCGTTACAATGTCAACTTTCCGACCCAGAAGTTTCTCAAGCAAGTCCCAGAGCGCAAAGAAGGCCAGCCCGATCGGTCTCTCGAACTCGATGAACACGTCCAGGTCGCTCCCCGGCCGCTGTGATCCTCTCGCAACCGAGCCGAACACGCCGATCCGCAGCACGTGGTATCGTTCCCTCAACTCCCGTTTGTGCCTTCGGAGCGTGCTGGCCGTCTTCTGCAAGTCGCCGTTGCCTTTCATCGCCCCTGCCTCGAAGCTGTGCGTTTGTCCTGGACGGTCAAAACCGGACCCCTTCCCGCATATCGATGTCCGACTCATCAGATGCCGTCCCGCGTGCGGTCGAGCCGTACACGCGGAAATCAACGACTGTCAGCCGCGCCCCAAGCCTCTCCTTCAAATCCGCCAGCGCATCCCTTACGCCAGGTTTCAAGGATTGCTCATTTTGTCTTTCCATCGAATGCACCCCACGCGTTTACTTCGGAAACCAAAGAGGCCACCGGTCTCTCAAACCCTACCCCGCCCCCGCCGGGCCGTCAACCGCCCGCGCAACGCCCGTCCCCCCTCACGGCGCTGTGCATTGCATCTCAGGGACCACTGCCGTGTTGCCGACCACGAGATCGGTGTTGATGACTGATGGGGTCACGGTCTGGACCGTGACCGTCGGAGTGGTAGTTGCTGTAGTGCGGGATGCCAGCCTGATCGGCGGAAATGCGTCAACATGAAAAGCGCAAGATCCTCCAATCAACCCTTGAAGATCCTGTTTGAGCACCCAAAAATCATAGTGACCCGCACCAAAGGAATATGTCGCGCCGGCAGATACCAGGCCGCTCTCAACACCACTGATTGTTGTCGGGCGGATCTGGTAGGTGATTTCGGTGCTTGGGCCGCCCATCGTTTTTTGCCAGACGATCTCGCCAAGATTGTCAAAGACCGCAACCCATGCGTCCCAATCGTCTCCCGCGGCGTGGTACGCGTATCCGGCAGCAAGGTATTGACCAGTAGACAGTTTGTCAATGGAATAGAGTTGAACACCGCCTCCGGTAAAATAGTTCTGACCCCATGGTATCTCATAGGTCGTTTCCCATTCCAAAACTCCCTTGTCGTCGAATCTCGAAATCCTAGCCACATAGACCCAGACCGTAGGGAAGTAGTTGTTGTGCCGTTGCTGGTAGTAGTAGTTCCCACCAACGACAATGCCGCCGTCATCGGTCTGAACGACCTGCCGTGCCCAACCTGCGCCGGTGGCCTTTTGCCAGATTACATCACCGGTCGGTTTTACTTTGCCCGCCCAGAGCAGGCTCGAAGAAGTCCAACCGGCAACGAAGTATCCCGTGCCGTCAACTGTTTCTCTCACTGATCGAACATACGCGCCGTTGTAGTTTTTTTGCCACTCGACTTCGCCGGAGGATTTCATTTTTATCAATCCGCCATTTGACACGACATAGCCCCCATCCATGGTCTGCTGGATTGAATAGGCCTGGTCATATCCACCGTAGGACTTCTGCCACTCAATCGCACCATTCTGATCAAGCTTGGCCAACAAAGACGCTCCCGAATAGGATGAGGTGCGACCCGCCAAGATGTAGCCCCCGTCTGTCGTTTGTAGAACGGCATTGGCTTGGTCCTCTCCGGCCTCTCCGTAGCTCTTCTGCCACGACACATCTCCGTTTGGTGTGAGTTTCAGGACCCAGAAATCCGAACCGCCGGCACTCACAGATGTGGTGTAGCCGGCTACGACGTAGCCCTCGTCGCTTGTCTGTTCGATGTCATATGCAATGTCCTCTTTGTCGCCTCCAAATGCCTTGGGGAAAAAGCCCCATCGCTCACAACCATTCTCAACCTTGCCGTCGGCATCTAGGAATTGTTCGAGACACACATCGTAGCGGCAGGTACCGCTTGTGCATAGGGCATTTGCAACATGTTCTGGCTCACACGGTTTGCCGCAGCCACCGCAGTTGTCAATATCAAGGTTGGTATTGGTCTCGCAACCGTTTGAAAACGAGCCGTCACAGTCGACAAAACCAGGACTGCATGATGAGATGCTGCACTTCCCGGTGTAACATGCCGGAGATCCGTTGGCGACGACGCATTCGTTTCTGCAGATGCCGCAGTTCTTCTCGTCGTTGTCCGTGTCCACCTCGCACCCGTTGCTCCATTTGCCGTCGCAGTTGGCGAAGCCATCTTTGCAGGCGCACTGGGCGGCATCGCAGATGGCGTTCGCGCTGCACGTAGCGAGGCAAGTGCCGCAGTGGTCAGCGTCTGAGATGAGGTCCGCCTCGCAGCCGTTCGACCAGTCATCGTCGCAGTTGCCAAAACCGGTCTCGCAGCGGCACGAGTTCCCGGTGCACGTGGCATCCTGACCGCAGGTCTTCTTGACGCTCCAGTCGAGGCAGCCGCTGCCGCCGGGGACGCATTCCTTGTAGCCGTCGGTCCCGTCACAGGCGGTCTGGCCTGCAAAGAGGCAGCCGTCCTTGCACCCGGCGGCGTCGGGGTTTCCGGTATCTTGGGTTCCGGCGTCCTGTCCCCCTCCATCCTTCATCCCGGCGTCTCCCTGGCCGGCGTCGTCTGTCCCGGTATCGAAGACCCCTGAATCGCTCAAGGTGGAATTGCATTCCAAGCCGTCTGCCTCAAAGCCTTTGTCACACACACAAATCGGTTCCCCTTCGAGCAGGGCGCACTTGCCGTGGCCCGAGCAGGTGACGCCGTCGCACTTGTCGCCCGAACCGCCGTCCTTGCCGGCGCCGGCATCGCCGGCCGAGCCTTCGGCGACGCAATTGAGGCCCTGGGCGAAGAAGCCCTTGTCGCATGCGCAAGCCGGCTCCCCATCGACCAGGGCGCACTTGCCGTGGCCCGAGCACTTGATGTCGGCGCACTTGTCCGCCCCGCCGGTGTCGGCTCCTCCGGTCGCCGAGTCGCCCGAGCCGCAGGCCATGAGGAAGTATGCCGGTGCTGCCAGACACAGAATGCCGATGACAAGCCTTTTCATTGACGCCCCTCCTGGGTCTCAGATGTGGGTACTGTACTACAGCCACCGCCGAATTGGAAGGCCGCGTCGTGTGATCTGCGTCATGTGACTTGCGGATCATGTGCGCCCGGTCGTTTGAACTGGTAAATTGACCGCCGCGCGTCCTGGTGGTACGCTCCGGGCCAATGGAGGCGTAAGAAGCGTTTCCAACCAAGGAGGAAGACGATGAAGGACACGAGGAAGGCGGTGCTGTGGGTTCTGGTGGTCGCGCTGGGTATCGGGGTCGCGGCCTACTTCGGAGGCTGCACCAAGGCCGATGAAGACGCCGATGGCGGCGGCGGCGGCGGCGGCGGCGAGGACGGCGGCGGCGGCGGTGGGGGCGAATGCGGCGGCGAGGTCGACTGTAACGCGACGTGTCTCAAGGACCAGGAGTGCGACCCCGAGGGGTTCGACATGGACAAGTGCGTGGCCGAATGCGGGGACATGGTTCCCAAGTTGGTAGGCTCGTATGTCGAGGGCATTCTCGCGTGCTACGAAGAGCCGACATGTGAAGAGACGGACGCGTGTGCCGAGGCGTTGACATGTCCGGCGACGGCGGAGTCCGACGCCTACGTGGACACCATTTGCGCCAAGAGTGTCGAGTGCAACCCCGAGTACACCGTCGAGCAGTGCAAGGCCGACATGGCCGAGAATTCGGAGCAGGACATGATGAGTTGCATCTGCCCCGATACACTCACGGAGCTCAACGACTGCATTGCGGCCGTGGACTGCGCCGACATGGACACCGGGATCGACGACTGCCACGCGCAGGTATTCCCATCCGAAGGGGGCGGATCGGAGTGATCGGGCGCGAAGCTGAGTGACGATGGTCCGGGATCGCTTCGGCGATCCCGGATTTTTTTGGGCGACAGCCATGATCCGCGTAGTGGTCTTCGACCTCGGCAACGTCATCACGCCTTTCGATCACACGACCATAGCACCGGCGCTGCACGCCCGTTCGCGAATCGGCGATCGCGTGACCCCGCGCGAGATCCACGAGCACATCTTCGATTGGGGCGCCGGCTGCTACATCCCGTACGAAGAGGGGGCGATCACGACCGGGGAGTTCGTCAGGGCGCTGTGCCGGCGGTTCGAGATCGACGTCGATATCGAGGGCTTCAAGGCAATATGGAACCCGATCTTTTCGCAAGACTACGAGGTCGCGGCCATTGTCCGCGATCTCAAGGCGAAGGGAGTGCCCTTGGTGCTTTTGAGCAATACGAACGAGATGCACTTCGACTACATTTGGGAACGCTACACCGTCATCCACAGCTTCGACGAGGTCATCGTCTCGCACCGGGTCCGCTGCCGCAAGCCCCACCGGGCGATCTACGAGGAGCTTCTGCGCCGCGTCCAAGGCGTTCCACCGGGCGATGTGCTGTTCATCGACGACTGGGAGAAGAACACCGCGGGCGCCGAGGCCCTGGGTATCCGGACACACCTTTTCCGGGGCGCCGACGGCCTCCGCGACGCGCTGCGGGGCATCGGGTAGGCGGGCTCGTGCCAATGGATCGCCGGGCGTTTGTCTGGTACAATGACATTAGGCGTTGAACAAGGAGCGTCGGCATGATGAGGCGAGGCGGTTCGGTGGTTGTGGTGGCGTCCCTGGCGGTCCTGGTCCCGTGCCTGGCCCTTTGCGGAGGCTGCAGCGACAAGGGCGACATCCCGATCTATGACATCGGCCCCGGCGCAGGCGGCGGCGGCGCGGGAGTTGACGCCGGGGACGGGACGGGCGGGGGAGGTGGAGGGGGCGGCGGCGGAGGAGGTGGAGGCGGTGGTGGCGGGGGAGGGGGCGGCGGCGGGGGTGGTGGGACCGCGGACAGCGGAAATCAGGGCGACGAACCGTCCTGCATCACCTCACCGTGTCAGTGCGCGACGACCGGGAGCTGCGAGGAACCGTTCAAGAAATGTTCGGAGAGCGCGGGCTGCATCAAGGTCCTGCAGTGCAAGAAGGGGTGTTCGGTGAGCGATCCGTCGTGCGTGCAGACGTGCGTCGACGAGCAGTCGGCCGAGGCGGGCTACGAGTACGCTGACTGGAACGCGTGCGTGATGAGCGCCTGCATGGGCACCTGCAAGTTCCTGAACTGTGGCGACTGCACGTGTCTCGGACCATAAAGGCGATTCGTGATCCTGGGGAAACGTGGGAGAATGCCGGCGACCCAACCGCGGAGGGCGCAGAGGGCGTGGAAGATGCCGGACATCGTTGATCTTCTTTCTCTGCGATCTCTGCGGTTCAAAGGGTTTCTAAAAAGAGCTTTGGGGATTGGGATTTGTGAATCCGGCGAAGAACGTGGCCGTGGTCGGAGGGGGGCTTGCCGGGTGCGAGGCGGCCAGTGTTCTCTCGAAAAACGGCGCCTCGGTGACGCTCTTCGAGATGAAGCCCGTTAGGTTCAGCGCCGCCCACAAAAACCCCGATCTGGGCGAGCTGGTCTGTTCGAATTCCCTGAAATCGGCACGGGCAGACCGGCCTCAAGGGGTTTTGAAGGACGAAATGCGGCTCCTCGGGTCGCTTGTCGTAGATGCGGCGGAACGGTCCGCGCTCCCCGGCGGCGAGGCGCTGGTCGTCGACCGCGCGAAGTTCGCCGCGGCGCTCACCAAAAGTATCGAGGCGTTCGAGGGTCTCGAGGTCGTCCGATACGAAGTGACGGATTTGCGGGAGATGCTCGACGGTTTTGACTTCGTAGTTCTCGCCACGGGGCCGCTCACGTCCGACGCGCTGGCCGCGAACCTCGCCGGGCTCACGGGGGAAGCGGGCCTGCACTTCTACGACGCGATCTCCCCCATCGTTTCTGCCGCAAGCGTCGACTTCTCGCGCGCCTTCAGGGCGTCGCGCCACGGCCGCGGCGGTGACGACTACGTCAACTGCCCGCTCTCCGAGGACGAATATCACGCCCTCCGCCTCGCAATCCTCGATGCGGTCAAGGTCGAGCCGCGCCCGTTCGAAGAGGCAAGGTACTTTGAGGCCTGCCTTCCGATAGAGATCATCGCCGCGCGCGGAGAGATGGCGCTGGCGTACGGCCCGCTGTCCCCCGCCGGGCTGCGGGACCCGGTCACCGGCAGGAGGCCGTTCTGCGTCCTGCAACTCCGCCTTGAAAACGCCGAGGGGAGCGCGTTTTCATTGGTGGCGTTTCAGACCAGGATGACGCAAGGCGAGCAGCAGAGGGCTCTCAAGATGGTCCCGGCGCTCCGCAACGCGGAGATCCTGAGGTACGGGTCGATCCACCGGAACACGTTTGTGGACGCGCCTGCGCAGCTCTCGGCGGACCTTTCGCTCAGGAAGGAGCCGCGGTTGTTCCTGGCCGGTGTCCTGACCGGTGTCGAGGGGTACTGCGAGTCGGCGGCCTCGGGGATCCTCGCAGGGTTGTTTGCCGCCGCGCGGATCCGGGGAGTGGCCATTCCGCAGCCGCCGCCGACTGCCTGTCTGGGCGCCCTCCACCGGCACGTGAAAGGCGATCTCGTGCCCGGCCGGAAAAAGAGGCCGTACCAGCCGATGAACATGAACCGCGGCCTGTTCCCGGAATTCCAGGAACGCGTACCCAAGGCAAAGGCGCCGGAGGTTCTCCACCAGAGGGCGTTGGGTGACATGAAAGAGTGGATCGAATCGCTTCGCGGGGCGGGCTTGTTGTTGCCGATTCGCTGACGTTTGGGCGATTCTGAATGGTTTTTTGCGGCACCGGCGAGTATAATGGCGCCCAACGACGTTCCAAAGTCGGGAGGGTGCCATGGCATTTGGCCGAAGGTGGTTCTGCTTGCCCCTTTTCGCTTTGTCCCTTATCCCTGTGCTGCTTACCTCTGCTTTTCTCGCGGCGTGCTCGACGGACCTGGCGGTCCCAGACGAGGCGCAGCTTGGCTGCGCGGCCGAGGCCGACTGCCCTTCGGGCTGGACGTGCAACGAGAAGGTCGGCCGGTGCGTCAAGACGACGAACATCGACTCGACGGCGCCGGGACTCGTCAGCGAAGTGATCGTTGCCCCGCCGGTTCTGAAGATGGCCGCGACGGCGACGGTGTCCTTTGAGGTGTCCGAGGATTTGTCGAAGCCGCCTGTCGTTTCGGTGAACGCCGGGACCGACCGACTGCTCTCGCTCGACGAATCGGCGTCGTCCGGCGCGAAATACGCCTTTTCCTACGCAGCGGCGGGCGACGAGCCACAGGGCGTCGAGTCGCCGATCTCGATTGTGCTCACCGACGAATCTGGGAACGAGTCCGGCAAGCTCTCGGGCAAGAGCCTGAAGTTCGACTTCCTGGCGCCGTCGGTCCAGGCGGACAAGGTGTTGGTGACCGGCTCGCCAGCAAAGAAGGACGGCGTTGTGACGGTGAAGTTCACGGTGTCCGAGCCTCTGGCCTCGGACCCCGTGGTCGTCCTTCGGGACGATGTAGGGGCGGCTGAAGCGAGCGAAGCGAGCGGAGTCCGCCCGCTCCTGAAGGACCCGTCCTCGACGGGACAGGACTACGTCTACGCGTACACGGCAACGGGAAGCGAGCCCGAGGTGCCGCCTGCCCCTCCGCCGGTAGTCGCCGGAGCCCCCGAAGGGGGCGGCATAGGGGTAGCCCAGGGCGTGAGCCCTGAACGTTATACACATCTACCCAACCGCAGCTGGCTGAAGATTTTTCTGGACACAGGGTCGTGACTGTGGCATACAGTCGTCCATGGACGACCGACTCGGGACCGTTCTCGACGTTCCCCGGACACTCCTTGGCAA
>JACRCP010000201.1 GCA_016218965.1 Deltaproteobacteria bacterium
TGGGGGAAATCGACAACGACCGACGGACAGAGGAATGGGCGATCGAGGGTCGCTCCATGCGCCCTGCGGCGTGATGCCGGGTTGAGCGTGTCATCCCGTGTCAAATCTTCGGCTCCAAATTGGCGAAACTGGAGTCTGAGGGCCAAGAGCCCCCACCGCCATCCCACTCCCAAGTATCTTGTTTGTAGGAAATGTTATCATACCCTCCCCACATCACCACGCGCCCGCGCCCACTCTCATACGCCATAGCGTGATAGCCGCGAATACTTGGCTTGATGCCCGCTGGTGTGACGTCAGTCCATGTCCCCGCAGCCCCGTCCCACTCCCAAATGTCTTGTTGGAATCCACCACTATTGCCACCGAAAACAACCGAACGCCCTCGCCCCATGTCGTAAACCATCGCGTGAAGAGCCCGTGGGCTCGGCTTGGTTCCTCCCGGGGTACGGTCTATCCATGTCCCCGCAGCCCCGTCCCATTCCCAAGTCTCTTGTCCACCCGTCGATCCACCGAACAATACCACGCGCCCCCGCGCGCTGTCATAGGCCATGGCGTGATCATATCGCGCGCTCGGTTTGGCCCCTGCCGGGGTCCTATCGGTCCATGTCCCGGCGGTACCGTCCCACTCCCAAGTGTCTTGGCCACCCCCACTTCCACCGAACAGCACCACCCGCCCACGCCCGCTGTCGTACGCCATGGCGTGACCCCATCGCGCGCTTGGCTTGGTTCCTCCTGGGGTCCGATCAGTCCACGACCCGGTAGCCCCATTCCACTCCAAAGCGTCTTGCTTGAATGTCGTACAGTCGTTACCGCCGAAGAGGAAGACACGCCCGCGCGCGGTGTCGTACGCCATGGTGTGATCGTATCGCGCACTTGGCTTGGTTCCTCCCGGTGTCCGGTCGGTCCAAGTACTTGCCGCCCCATCCCACTCCCATAAATCTTGTTTGCAAGTAGAAGGATTGCCAAAACCTCCGAACATCGTTGCGCGCTCGCGCCCGCTGTCGTACGCCATGGCGTGGCGCTCTCGGGCGCTGGGCTTGGTTCCCGTCGGCGTCCGTTCGGTCCACGTCCCCGCTGCCCCGTCCCATTCCCATGTATCTTGTTTTTTTACGCTGTCCTCACCACCGAAAAGGACCACCCGCCCGTACGCGCTGTCGAACACCATCGCGTGGCGCTCTCGGGCGCTCGGCTTGGTCCCTGCCGGCGTCCGATCGGTCCACGTCCCCGCCGCCCCTTCCCATTCCCAAGTTTCATTGCCACCGTTATCGCCACTGAATATTACAACCCGCCCGCGCGTACTGTCGTAAGCCATGGTGTGATCATCTCGAGCGCTGGGTTTCGTCCCCGTCGGTGTTCGGTCAGTCCACATCCCCGTTGCGCCGTCCCACTCCCAAGTGTCTTGTTTTGAGGCACCATCATCTCCACCGAACAGCACCACTCGCCCACGCGTACTGTCGAATGCCATTGCGTGCCCGAACCTCGCGCTGGGTTTGGTCCCCGCGGGGGTCCGCTCCGTCCATGTCCCCGCCGTTCCCTCCCATTCCCAAGCGTCTTGTTTTCTGGCACCATCAAATCCGCCGAACAGCAGCACACGCCCTCGCGCGCTGTCGTACACCATTGAGTGATTGTATCGTGCGCTTGGTTTGGCCCCTGTCGGCGTTACATCCGTCCACGTGCCTGCCGCCCCGTCCCACTCCCAAATGTCTTGGAGGTAGTAACGGACGCCTCCAGAAGTATAGAACCCGCCGAACAGCACAATGCGCCCGCGTGCGCTGTCGTACACCATCGAGTGAGCGCTGCGCGTCCTTGGCTTGGTCCCTGCCGGCGTTCGGTCTGTCCAAGTTCCGCTCATCCCGTCCCATTCCCACGTGTCTTGTAGATGCGATGTACATGAGCCGTCCGTACATCCCCCGAAGAGCACTACTTTCCCCCGTGCGCTGTCGTACGCCATCGCGTGTTCGCTCCGCGCACTGGGTTTGTTTGCGTCCTTGTTCATTTCCAACCAACCTGCCGCCTCCGCGGTGCCGATCGTCAGCCTGTCCGAATCCACCAGTTGGATCTTCGTGAGATCGGTCTCGGCAGGTTCAACACTTGAGCCGAGAACCTGCGATAGTGGATCCCAGAATATGCCGGTGGTCGCAAAGATGTGCGGGTTCTCAGAGGTGCTCCCCGGCACCTTGCTTCCCATCGTCGAGACCCAGTCGACATCCTTAACCTGTGTGGCTTGGATCCCCGCGGTCCCGAGGTCATCGTCGCTTCGATTTCCGGCGGCATCCACCGCAGTGAGGTAAACATTCGCCCTGTTCGCACGGTTGAGTATGAACTCGTTGACGCCGCCAACTGCGTCGCCAAATGCTCCGTTCCCATCAGCCGATGCGCGCCCAATCTCCAGAGCAGTCGTCACATCGGCCGCGTCGTACACGATCACTGTCGCGCCCGGTGCCACAGCACCCGCCACCCCCTGCACCGAAAATCGCTTCTCGCCTCCGGACGCTTCACTCCCCCACGGGACGCGCTTGTAGATAATCTTGTCGGCGGTCACTACGTCGGGGGCGGAGGGGGCGTTGGTGTCGAGGGGGAACGTCGTCACGTCGAGGACGGCCGTGGGGTTGTTGCCGACGGCGTCGGCGATGAGAGGCAGGAGCGGGATCTGAATCTTGTCGGTGAACTCGAGGCCAGTCGCAACTCCGCTCACCGTACCCTCGTAGGTGTACAACGTGCCGGCTTGCACTTGAAGGGTCAGTTCGATGGACTGCGCCTCGTCGAACGTCACAGTCTTGTACATGATGACCTTGGGGTTCGGGGCCACGGCCTCGCTCAGGGTGAACGTCGTGCGGACCTTGGTGTTATTGGTCGCCGCTGTGACGTACGGCAGGGGGTTGGTCGCGGGGTAGTCGGGGATGAACTGGACCGAGGCGGAACCGAGAACCACGGAGGGCGCAGTGAAGTCGAAGACGACGCCCACGCTCGCCGAACCCTGATTCCCGGCTGCGTCTCGCGTTTCTACCAGGACGCTCGTGGCGCCCTCGGTGTCGGCGCCGTCGAGCGTGCGGCTGCACGTGTACCGCGGGCTCCCGGCGGCGTTGTACGCGCCGCAGGGTACGGTCCAGCCACCGGCGGTGACGGCGAGTCCGCCGGGGACGGCGTCGAGGTTTTCGGTGTCGAAGGTCACGGTCAGGGTGTTGAACCCGATCTGCCGGCTGTACTTCGTGCCCGCCGCGGGCGATATCAGCGTAACCGCAGGCGGCATCGCGTCGATCTGGAACCCGGCCATTCCCACCGTCACGTCGCTCACGCAATTGGTCGCCTGGTCGCAGAGCTGATCGAACTTCGCGGCGTACGTGTTTGTCTCGCCTCCGGCCACGGTGTGCGTCCAAGTGTACGTCAGACCGTTTTGTATCGGCGCGCTCCACGTCAACGCTGGCATCGTGATCAGCGCAGGGGTGTTTGTGATCACCTCGGCTACCGTCGCGCTGTACGTGATCACGGCGCCGAGCTTCGCCGGGTTCGGGCTTGCGGTGCTCGTCGTCACCGACGGGTTCGTGAAGTCGAAGCGGACCGTCTCGGCGAACGCCGCCCCGCCGACGTTCCCGGCGACGTCGGTCATTTGTACCGTGACGTTTCTTGTGCCGTCGCCCTCAGTCCCGAGCGTCGTGTACTTGAATGTGTAGTCTTGCCCGGTCTGCCCGGTCTTCGTCATCGTCAGTGATCCGAGCTGGACGAGTGGGTCGGAAGCCAGAGGTTCGCTTGCCGTGAGCGTGACCGTCACGTCCTGTCCGGATTTCACAAGGAGGGGGCTCACGTTGTGCGCCGTCACCGACGGAGCCAGCGCATCGATCTGGAACCCGGCCATGTTCGCCGTCACATTTGTCACGCAGTTCGTCGCCTCGTCGCAGAGCTGGTCGAGCATCGCCGTGTATGTCCCGGACTCGCCGCCGGCAACCGTGTGCGTCCACGTGTACGTGAGTCCGCTTTGTGACGGGCCGGCCCAGGTCAGGGCCGGAGTGGACGCCAGCGCCGGTGTGTTTGTGATCGTCTCGCTCACGGTCGCGCTGTACGTGATCACCGCGCCAAGCTTCGCGGGGTTTGGGCTGGCGGTGCTCGTCGTTACGGTCGGGTTCGTGAAGTCGAACCAGACCGTCTCGGCAAACGCGGCGCCGCCGACGTTGCCAGCGATGTCCGTCATCTGGACCGTCACGTTTCTGGTACCATCGCCTTCGGCGCCCGTCGTCGAATACTTGTACGTGTAGTCCTGGCCCGTCTGGCCCGTCTTCGCCATCGCAAGCGACCCGAGTTGGACGAGCGGATCGGACGCCAGAGGCTCGCTTGCCGTGAGCGTGACTGTCACATCCTGTCCGGACTTCACCAAGAGGGGACTCACGTTGTGCGCTGTCACCGAAGGCACCATCGCGTCGATCGCGAAGCCGGCCATGTTCGCTGTCACGTTGCTCACGCAGTTCGCCGCTTGGTCGCAGAGCTGGTCGAGTTTGCCGGTGTAAGTCCCCGTTTCGCCGGACGACGCCGTGTGCGTCCATGTGTACGTCAGGCCGCTTTGTGACGGGCCGGTCCAGGTCAGGGCCGGAGTGGTCGTCAATGCCGGCGTGTTTGTGATCGCCTCGCTCACGGTCACGCTGTACGTGATCACCGCGCCGAGCTTCGCGGGGCTTGGGCTTCCGGTGCTCGTCGTTATGGTCGGGTTCGTGAAGTCGAAACCGATCGTTTCGGCGAACGCGGCGCCGCCGACGTTGCCGGCGACGTCGGTCATCTGGACCGTCACGTTTCTTGTCCCGTCACCCTCGGTGCCCTGCGTCGTGTACTTGTACGTGTAGTCTTGCCCGGTCTGCCCTGTCTTCGACATCTGGAGTGATCCGAGTTGGACGAGCGGGTCGGATGCCAGAGGCTCGCTCGCCGTGAGCGTGACTGTAACGTCCTGCCCGGACTTTACCAGCAGAGGGACAACAGTATGTGCCGTCACGTTTGGTGCGGCAGCGTCGGCGGAAAAACCGCTCATCCCCGCAGTCACGTCAGAGATACAGTTGCTCAAGAGGTCGCAGAGTTGGTCGAGCTTTGCCGTGTACGTGCCGGTCTCGCTGCCGGCCACAGTGTGTGTCCAAGTGTACGTCAGCCCGCTCTTCGACGGCCCGGTCCAGGCGAGGGCCGGAGTCGTCGCCAGCGCCGGCGTGTTAGTCAGGGCCTCGTTCATTGTCGCCTGGTACTGGATCACGCTCCCGAGTTTCGCGGGGTTCGGGCTTGCCGCGCTGCTTGCGACCTCGGGGGCGGTGAAGTCGAACTCGACGGTTTCGGAAAAAACCTCGCTCCCCTGATTGCCGGCGGGGTCGGAGATCTGGACGGAGACGGTGCGCATCCCGTCGCCTTCCGCGCCTGTCGTCGTGTACTTGTACGCGTAGTCCTTGCCGGCCTGGCCGGTCTTTGTCATCGGGAGCGGGCCGAGTTGGACGACCGGGTCGTCCGCGAGCGTCTCGCTCGTCGTGAACGTCACCGTCACGTCCTGCGCGGCCTTCACCCTCGACGGGCTGACGTCGTGCGCGGTGAAACCGGGGGCCGTGGCGTCGATCTCGAACCCGACGGCGTCGAGCCCCGGCGCCTCGTTCCCGGCCAAGTCGATCAGAGCAATTTTCACAGTGTAGGTCCCGTCAAGTCCCGGTGCGACGGGCTTGACGTACGTGAAGCTGGTGTTCGTCTCGGTTGCCGGGTCGCCGAGGAATCCGGGCTGCTCCACGCCGCCCTTGAGTACCTTCACCGTCGGACGGCCGGGGGTGCCGGCGAGCGGCTCGCTCGTGTTTACCGTGTACCGGAGCGTCTTGCCCAGCCCGGCGGGGTCCGGGGTTGCGCCCGAATCAGTGAGCGACGGCAGGGTGGAATCGAGGGTCGCCGTCGCCTGCCCGAACCCGACGTTTCCCGCGGCGTCCTGAAGTTGAACCGAGATGCCGACCTGCCCCTCGGGGATTTCGGTCCCGTCGAGCGGGGCGGCGAGCGCGCACGTGTAGTCGTTTGTCCCCGTGCCCGCGGCGCACGGCATAGGTTTTTGCGGGTCAGTGTTCAGGACGACGGTGGGGAGCACGGTGTCGAGGTCTTCGGAGGTCGTGAACGTGACCGAAACGGTGTCGCCGGCCTTGAAGTTCGCCGGGTCCTTGTTGAGCGTCGGGCCGGAGTTGAGTGCGGGCACGGTCGAGTCCACCGTGAACGTCTTCACCGGCGTCACGTTTCTCACGTTCCCCGCGATGTCCGAAAGGACGAACGCCTCCACCGCGAAAACCCCCTGCGGCGAGGCCTGCGTGACCGGGTACGTGTACGTGTAGCTGATCTTCTTTGGCGTGCTGTCCACGGGCGTGAAGGTGATTGTTGATCCGCCGCTTCTGGCAGAGATCGCGGGCGGGCCCGAGAGGGCCTCGTCTGCCGACAGGACTGCGCGGAGCGTGTCGCCGACTTTCGCACCTGCGGGCGCGACCTCGAGACCGGCGAGTTGCGGCGCGACGTTGTCTATCTCCATCGTCCCGACGTTGCTCGTCGTGCTGTTCCCGGCGGGGTCGGTGACGCCCACGGTGACGGTGTACACGGGCGCCGAGCCAGAAGCGGGAGCCGCTCCGGTGAACGTGTACTGACGGCCGTTTTGCGCCGTCTTTGACATCGGGATCGCGGCGTCGACGCCATTCGAAAATGTCGCCACGGGGTTGGCGCTCAGGTCCTCGCTTGCAGTAAACGTCAGCGTGAACTGCTCGCCGCCCTTCACCTTGGGCGGGTTGACCGCCGCGCCGGAGACTGTCGGAACGACGCCATCGACCGTCACAGACTTGGCGACCTGCGCCGCGGCGTTGCTCGCGAGGTCTTTTGCCATAGCGCTCAGGTTGTACGTCCCGTTGTCGGTGTCTTTCACGGCATACGTCCACGTGTAGCTCGTCCCGGAAACCGACGGGTCCCCGAGCGCCATACCGCCCTTGTCGAGTTGGACGCCCGCGGTGTCGAGCGCTTCGTTCGAGGTTACGTTGACCGTCAGCACCTCCCCGAGTCTTGCGGCCCGCGACGAAGGGTTGATCGTCATCGTGAGGACGGGTTCAGTGAAATCCAGATCCACCGTCCCGGCGCTCTCGGTCCTGCCGTTCCCCGCGGTGTCGGCAAGCTCGATGACGATCGTCTTGAGTCCCTCTTGATCGGTTGCCTTGTCGGGAAGGTAGGCAAACGTGTACCCCCATCCGGAATCCGGCTGAACCTGCTTCGCCATCGGCGCCCCGCCCAGCTTCACCGCCGGGTACCCGTCGGCCAAGGCCGCGTTGTCGGTCGCCGAAAAGCCCACCTTGACCGCGGTCCCGCTCTTGACCTTTCTTGCCGCCGGCTGGACTTCGGGGGGGCCGGAGAGGGCGGGCGCGTCCGTGTCCAGCGCGATGCCGGTCGCGAGGGCCACGTTCTCCGCGCAGTTCCCCAGGTCGTCGCACAGCTTGTCAATCGTGACAGTGTACGCCCCGCTCTCGCCCGGCGCGGCGGTGTGCGTCCAGCGGAAGTTCTGGCCATCGGCCCCGGGTCCGGACCAGACGAGGGCGCCGGGGGAGGTCACGAGAGCGGGCGCGCTCCCATCCGCCAGCGCCTCGCTCACCGTCACCTGGTACGCCACCTCCACTCCAAGCCCCGCCAGCGGCGGCGACGCCACGCTGCTCACGACCTGCGGCGCGGTGAAGTCGAACGTCACGCGGTCGGGGAGGCTCTCGGAGTGGCGGTTGCCGGCGAGGTCGACCACCTGGATGTTGATAAGGAACGTACCTTCGGGTTCGGTGCCGGAGGTGGTGTAGGAAAACAGGAAGGCTTCAGACTTCAGGCTTCGGGCTTCGGGCCGAGGACCAAAGGACGAGCGAACAACCGCTTGCTCACGCGCGCGGCTCGGGTCCGCACGGGGGCTCGGGTCGGAACGGAGCCGCGACGGTGACGGAGCGGTCGGCTGTGTCGCCCCTCCGGGGCTTTGATCGTTGTTTTGTCCCTCAACCACGGGCTCACGCCCTGAACGTTATACACATCTACCCAACCGCAGCTGGCTGAAGATTTTTCTGGACACAGGGTCGTGACTGTGGCATACAGTCGTCCATGGACGACCGACTCGGGACCGTTCTCGACGTTCCCCGGACACTCCTTGGCAA
>JACRCP010000202.1 GCA_016218965.1 Deltaproteobacteria bacterium
TCACCAGCGGCTGTCCGGCCGGTCCCACGGCTCGATCTCTTCCTCGCGCCTGCGCGCGAACCGCCTGTAGAGCACCCAAACGATGATGACGAGCGGGACGATGATGAAGAGCGCCTTCTGCGTCCTCACGAGCATGTGCTTGAGCCTGTCTATCTCCTCGCCGAAGTAGTTGGCCGAAAGCACCCACACGGGGACCGAGATCATGGCGGCGAGGGCGTCGAAAAGCAGGAACCGCCAGTAGGGGTGGCGCGAGATCCCGGCCGTCATGAAGAGCGGCGCCCGGATGCCGGCCATGAACCTCCCGGCAAAGACAATCTTGTTTCCGTACGACCGGAAATATCCTTCCATCTTTGAGAGCCGGGCCGGGGTGAGGACCTTCCGAAAAGGCCAGAGCGTCACGACCCTGGGGCCGAAGTGCCGGCCGGCCATGAAGATGATCGAGTCGCCCACGAGCACGCCGGCCATGCTGACCGCGACCAGCGTCCACAGGTTCACGTTGTTGGGGTACAGGTACGAGATGTAGCCGCCGGTCACGAGGATGACGTCCTCGGGCATCGGAACGCCAAGCCCGCAGGCGAGCAGAAGGACAAAGACGCCGGCGTAAAGGTACTTCTGAATGACCGAGGCTATGAAGGCTTCCATCGAAACTAAGGACTCCGGACTCTGGTCTACTCGGCGCCCGGCTCGTCGCGCTGGTACTCCTCGTCGGTCAGGCGCCGCATGGCCTGCATATAGTCGTCGCGGGTGTCTATCCCCAAAACCGAGCCCTCGTCCTCAATCCCGACCGCGGTCACGCGCGCCGGGACGGCGCGGGTAATCTCTCCAAGCGGCTCGTCGGAGCACGCGGATACCAGCTCGCCGAAAATGGAACGGCCGATGATGACCGGGAATCCGATGCGCCCCTCGAAAAGCGGGACCATTACCTTTCCCTCGGCGCCGGGCTCCTGCGCGAAGAGCTGGCAGAGGAGGGCCACGGTTTCCTCGCCGACCATGGGAAAATGGACCGGCAGAAACAGCGCGCCGATTGCCGCGGGAGACACGTGCGCGAGGCCGGCGGCGACGCTCGAGCACAACCCCGACCTCCAGCCGGCGTTTTCGACAACGCGCACGCCGTTTGACGACGTTAGCCGGCTCTTGGAGAGCGACGACGCGACGTCGGCGGCGCCTGCTCCCGTGACGATGACGATGTCGTCCATTCCGCCGCCTTTGAGCTTTCGCACGCAAAGCGTCGCGCAGTTTTCGTCGCCGAACGATGCCAGCGCCTTGGGCCCGCCGAACTTGGTCCCGGGCCCGGCCGCGAGGACTATCCCTGTGAGCGGCAGATCCATGCGTTCAGTCGGACCTTCGGTTCATCCGGCACCCTCCATCTCCTGCAATGCCGTCCGGTAGACGCCAAGGTCGGCGTCGCTGAACAGGGCGAACACCACAAGTGTCGGGCGCTCGTTCTTCTTGAGAAACGAGTCGACCTCGCGGACGGCGATGCGCGCCGCCTTGTCGATCGGGTATCCGTAGGCCCCCGTTGAGATCGAGGGGAAGGCGACCGAGTCGAGTTTCATCTTCGCGGCGAGCGAGAGCGCGTTCCGGTAGCACTCGGCCAGGAGCTCAGGCTCGCCGCGGGATCCGCCCGACCAGACCGGCCCGACCGTGTGCAGGACATACCTGGCCGGCAGCCTGTAGCCCAGGGTCAGCCGGGCCTCGCCGGTCGGGCAGCCGCCGATCTTTTTGCATTCCTCCTTGAGCTCGGGCCCCGCCGCGCGGTGGATTGCCCCGTCCACCCCCCCTCCGCCCAGAAGCGACGTGTTGGCGGCATTCACGATGGCGTCCGCCGACACCTTCGTGATGTCGCCCTTGAGCAGCCTGATTCGTTCTTCCATCCTGTTCCTCTCGGCAAGGAACGCGCCCCGAAACCTTCTACCACTCATCCGCGCGAAAGCACAAGGGCCGCCAAAAACCCTGCCATTCGAAGTACGTCCATGGCCGGCACGCAGAGCTCCGGAAAAACTCCTCGACAACCGGCAACCCGCGGGTACAATCCGCCGTCTTTCGCGCGGGGATCCAAAGGGATGGCCGCATGCACGCTGCGCTGGTTGGCGTTCCGTACTCGGGCAAGACGACGATGTTTGCGGCGCTTTCGGGGATCGAACCCGGCGCCAAGGAGGAGCTCGTCGGCGTCATCAAGGTCCCGGACGCGCGCGTCGACTGCCTGCGATCGGTCTTCAATCCTGCCAGGACGAAGTACGCGGAGTTTGTCCTGCACGACTTCGGGGCGGGCGGGGGCCGGAACGAAACCATCCCGGCAAGGGTGAAAAATCTCATTGAGCGGATGGAGATGCTCGTCTTCGTCGTGCGGGATTTTGAGTCGGCGTTTTCGGGCGATCCCCGCGACCCTGCGGCCGAATACGCGCGCCTCCGCGAAGAGATCATCCTGGCTGACTTCATGACTGTCGAAAAGCGGCTCGAACGCGAGGCCAAGGAGCGGAGGAACCCGCCGGAGATACCCGTGCTCAAAAAGATCCGCGCGCGACTCGAGGCAAACGAGATCCCCGCCGTCGAGGAGCTGACGGGGCAGGAGCTGGGGCAGGTGTCGAGCTACAATCTGCTGACCCTCAAGAAGCGTGTCGCCATCGTCAACAAGCCCGAGGGCGAAACGGGGATTCCGCCGGCGCTTTCCGAGATGCTCGCGCGCGAGAAGGTCCCGGGTTTCGACGTGTCGGGCTCCCTCGAGCGCGAGCTCAACGACATCGCCCCGGCAGAGCGCCGGGCGTTTCTCGAAAGCTACGGGCTCCGCGGGACGGCGCGCGACCGCCTCCTTGCGGCCGCGTACGAAACGTCGGGACTCATCTCGTTTCTCACGGTCGGCCCCGACGAGGTCCGGGCCTGGCCGATTCGCAGCGGCATGACGGCGGTGGAGGCGGCGGGAAAGATCCACAAGGACATCGCGCGCGGGTTCATACGCGCCGAGACCGTCCCGTTTGACGTGTTCAAGAAGCACGGGTCCGAAGAGGCGTGCAAGGAGGCCAACGCGTACCGGCTGGTCGGCAAGGACTACGTCGTCAGGGACGGCGATATCATGGAGTTCAGGTTCAACGTGTAGTATAGTCCGGCCGGTTTTGAAAAACCCGAGCCGGGAGGTGGCGCCATGGCGAAGATCGACGTGCTGATTCTGACTGCCCGCCCGGCGGCGGGCAAGAGCGAGGTCATAGATTTCCTGAAGACGACCCCGCAAAAAAGGCGCGCGGCGCTTTTCGGAATAGGCGCCTTCGAGGAGATCGACGACTTCCCGTACGTGTGGGAGGCCTTCGAGAACGACGCGATATGGGAGAAGCTGGGCAGGCCCCGGCAGAACACGGACGAGCGCCTGTACTTCAGGGACGACGCCATCTGGGACTTTTTCATCCACAAGCTCAACATCGCGTACGACAAGAAGCTCGCCCGCGACCCGCGCTACCACGAAAAGCGCACGACAATCATCGAGTTCGCCCGCGGCGGCAAAAACGGCATCAGCCGCGCGCTCTCGCATCTTTCGGATGCGATCCTCGACCGCGCGGGGATACTCTACGTCGATGTGTCCTACGAGGAGTCCGTGCGCAAGAACCGGCGCCGGTTCAAGCCCGAGCTGGCCGACTCGATCCTGTACCACTCGCTCCCCGACGAAAAGATGGAGCGCTACTACAAGGTCAACGATTGGAAGGAGCTTTCGAAGGGGAAGCCCGACGGCTTCATCGACGTGCGGGGGCGGAGAGTGCCGTTTGCCGTGCTCAAGAACGAACCCGAGGTCACCGACGACCCCAAAAAGCTCGGCCCGGCGCTCCGCGAGGCGCTGGGAAGGCTCAGAAAAAGGCTCGACGGCGCGCGGTGACGTGGTGATCATTCAGTCTTGGGTGGGGGACGGGTTTCCCGGAGCGGCATGTTTACGGCAACCGCCGGGCGAAGTTAGATGATGACGCATCGGAAACTGACGCGCAGGGGAAGCCGGCCCCCATCCGAGACTGAATCCTTAGGTGACGTGGCGGTTCTTTGTTGACCGGGGGGCGGCCGCGGATATAATGGCGCGGACTTTTTTTGGGAGAGACACCGCCCCACGGGCAAGGAGGAGGATTATGACGATCGCCAGAATGCTGGTCCCGATGGCAGCGGCGGGCGCCGCGCTTCTGTTCGCCGCGACCTCGGTGGCCGAAAAACCCGTTTTCGTCGAGAAGGATAAACTCTACACTTCGTTCGATCTGACGGTCAATCTTCCGAGCAAGTCGTACTTCGACGGCGGCCGCGAGGCAAAGCGCGACACGTTCGACCGCGAGTTCGCCGAGCAATACTACGAGATCGGCGCGATTTTCGGCTTCCGCGACACGTTTGACTTCCTGATGTCGTTTCCAATTCACCACTACAGCCTGAACACTCCGACCGGCGACGTGGGTCTGCCGACGGTTGTTGTCGGGGATCGCGGATGGACCCGGCTCGACTACGTGGGGCTGGGTTTCAGGTGGAAGGTCCCGTTCCCGTGGTACGAGAGCGCGCTCGAGACCGCGCTCCAGATACCCACCGGCGCGCGCGTCGACGCGGTGTCCGACAAGCAGTATCTCGGTGACGGGCGGCTCGCGCTCACGCTTCGGTATCTCGCGCGCAAGGACTACGCCAAGAAGTACTTCGCCCAGGGAGAGTTCGGCGTCGAGTTCGTGGACGAGCGGCCCCAGAGCCGCGTGACGTACGCGCTGGGCGGCGGGGCCAGACTCCACCGCTACGCCAACGTCGGCCTGAACCTTCATGGAAAGTCCGCCGTCACCGCCGAAAACAACGAGAACCCGTTCCAGGACCTTCCCAAGGAACAGGCGTGGCTGTGGCTCCAGCCGTTCATCTACGCCAACCCGTGCGCGCCGCTCGGCGAGAAGATCGAGGTGAGGCTGGCGTTCGACTGGCTGCTGACCGGACGCAACGTGCCGCTGTCGCACGGGATCAACTTCGGTCTGGCCTACATGTGGTTCTAGCCCCGGGTTGGTCAGAGCAAAGGGGGCTGGATGTCCTCGGCGCGGCGCGGGCGGTCGAGGAACAGAAGCATCTTCACTGCGCCTATCAGGTCGTTTACGACAATAGGTTTCTCCAGATAGAAGTCCGCGCCGGCCGAAAGAGCGCGCTCGCGCCCTTCGACTTCGCCCGCCGAGATGACCAGAACCGGTGTTGACGAGAAGCGCTCTTCCCTGCGGAGTTTCTTGATGATCTCGTCGCCTTGAAGATACGGCATGTACAGGTCCAGGATGAGGATGTCGAAGTGCGACGAGAAGATGACGTTCTCGGCCTCGCGCCCGTCCTCGACCTCGGCGATCTCGATCATCTCCTCCGAGGAGAGTTCAAGGCGCGCCAGCCGCGAGATGCCGTAGTGGTACATGCCGCGGACGTGCGGGTTGTCCTCGGCGATGAGCACACGGTACGGCCGGTCGTAGTACGGCAGTCCGCCCGCCTCGTGGAACGCGGGGCGGAGGACGTCGAGGAAGTTGGCCTTTTCCTTTTCACCGGCGAACAGGAACTTGATTCCGACGCCGCCGAACGTTCCGGTCCTTGGGAACGGTCGCCGTGACCAGACGACCAGCGATCCGAGCCTCACGGGTTCGTGCAGGCCCGGGAATGCGATCTCCGCCTCGACTTCGCTCCCGGAAGGGAGGTCGATGCCGGTAATCACGAACATTCCGCCCGGCGTGATATGCCTGGTGAAGCTGTTGCCCGGGAGCTGCCCGCCCCGCGGCGCGTTTCGGAGAATCACTGGAAGTTGGATGGTCCCTGTTTCCACGCGTTTCCTTACATTGTCGTTATCATACCGATCGGAGCGCGGGAGTCAACAAAAGGCGGCCAATCGGCGGCCGGGGCGCAGGGTCCAAGGCGCAGGGCACAGGGTGCATCAATCGCCGTCAAGGTCAACGGGGGGCTCGAACTTCCCTTTTGCCCCGGCGCCCAGGGCGCGTTTGAGCGCGGAGTCGGAGGTCAAGAGCTCGACCGGGCCCAAAAACACGTCGGCGTGCCCGTAACGGCGTTTTGCGTCTTTCCGGCCAGTCAGGAACTTGTTGGGCGGCCGCTCGAGCCACTGTCGAACCATCACCTCGCCGTCGAAGGCCAGGGGCATCAGGAGGGCGGGGTTCGCCTGCGCAAGGTATCTTTTGACGAACGGCCGGATCGACGCATCGAAGCCGTCGTCCGGGCCGCGTTTGTGCGAGTTCCCGTCCGGGATGGTCCCGTCAAAAGACGGGCTCATGTGCCGGAGCTCGTGGAAGAGCGTCTTGATGCGCGCCTCGACGGTCGAGCGGCGGAGGAACCTGGGCCGTAGCTCCACGATGTACGCGACTTCCTTCCCGTTCCAAACGGTTGTGGGCCTTGCCCATTTCCCGTCGGCGCTCGTCTTTGCGCCGTCGGGGAAGCGGGTCGGGCGCGTGGTGGCGCGTGAGGCGTGCCGGGCGTCCGCCGCGACGAACAGAATGCGTGATGTGTCGATGTGTTTGAACTCGGGCGTTCGTGCGACGATGTCGGCCGCGAGGGAATCTATCGCCGCGGTGAAGTCCGGCCGGTCCTCGCAAGGGCACTTTCCTGCATGCGCCGTTGGCACAAACCCGGCGGCAAGCACGGCGATGAGGGCTGGCGCAACCTGGGGTTTCATACTATAAGCCATCATAGCCGACGGGCGGCAAAATGCAAAAGGCGAGCAAAAAGAAAAAGCCGGCGAAGTCGGCATCGATGTCGGCGGAGGGCCGGCGGCGGGCGGCATGGGCCGGGGCCGCGTTCGTTGCGGTGCCGGTGCTGGCGGCCGGCGCCAGGGTGGTTCTGCTCGGCACGCCGGTCGTCCCCGAACCCGAATCGCCGCTCTGGGTGCTCGAAGGAAAGTTCTCGGTCGCGGGCGGCGATACCGAGGGGAGCGCCGTGCTCCACGTCCCCGCCGAAGAGCCCGGGCAGGACGTCATCGAGGAGAACGTGCTCTCACTCGGGCGCGAATATCGTTTCAGGGAGGCCGCCGGCAACCGCCTGCTCGACGTGAAGGTCAAGCCGCGCGACTCGCTCAAGATATACTACCGTGCCGGGGTAAGACTTGGGGAACGCGTCCCGGTGGAGGCCCGCGGCGAGGCGCCCGAAAAGTTTCTCAAGGTGCGCGACCGTACGCCCAAAGAGGTCGAGACGCTCGACCGGATTGCGGCCGAGATCCCCGGCGAGCCAGGTTCTGTCGAAGCGGCGCGCGCCGTGGCGGAATACGTCAGGGCCAAGGTGACTGTCGAAAACGCCCGTCCCGGCCGGACCCTCGCCACGCTTCTCAAGAAGGGCGCCGCGAACCCGGCCGACCGGAACGATCTGCACATCGACCTCTCCCGCGCAAAGGGCATTCCCACCAGAAGGGTCACCGGGGTCCTTCCCGGCAGTTCCGGGAGGGTCGAGCCTGTCGCGTGGGTCGAGCACCTCGTGGGCGGCAAGTGGCACATGTCGATGCCGGACCGCGGTCTTTTCGGATCGTTCCGCGACGGCCCCATCGTCCTTTACCGGGGGGAGATGCCGGTGGCGCACGGGTGGGCCGTGAACAGGGCGGCCGCGACGTTCCGACTGTGGCGCGACGTCTACGCCCAGCAGGAGGACCCCGGGGTCGAGAGGGCGGGGCTGTTCAAGGTCCTCTCGCTCTACAGGCTGCCGGCCGAGACCCAGCGGTTCGTCAAGCTGCTCCTTCTGGTCCCGCTCGCCGCGCTGCTCGTCGTCCTGTTTCGGATGGTGGCGCGCGGCGAAACGGTCGGGACGTTCCTGCCGGTGATCTTGGCGCTGTCGTTCCGTTCCACCGACCTCGTGCCGGGGCTCGTCATGCTCACGGCAGTCGTCGCAATCGGCATGGCCGCCCTCCTTGTCTTCAGGCGCCTGGGCCTTCCCCGAGTGCCGTCGGCCGCGTTGATGGTGACGGTGATCGTCGTCGCCCTGGCGTACCTTGCGCTTGCGGGAGAGGTCTTCGATCTCTACCGCCTCGGCTATATCGTGTTCTTTCCGGTAGTGATCATGACCCTTTTGGCCGAGAGGATCGCCCACCGCTTCCTTGACGAGGGGCCGTGGGCGACCGCGAAGATATACCTGGGCACCGCGGGGGTCGCCGCGGCGTCGTATCTCATCATGACGCGGACGTATCTCCAGAATCTGTTCATGCGCTTCCCGGAGCTTCTGGTTTCGGTGATGGGACTGATCGTCCTGACGGCGGTGTGGGCGGAACGAATCAGGCATGAAGCGGGAGGCAAGAGGCATGAGGGAGGAGCGGGCACCACGCACGAGGCATCGGGCATGAGCGGGCAATGAACGCTGGAAACCGGCGTTCGTGAGCCGCGAAGCGTTGACTTCCGCCTCACGCCTTGCGCCTTGCGCCTTATTTGAACGGCGTGAAGACCCACCAGTCGCCGCCGGCGTACTGCGTTCCCTCCACCTCGGCGCGGATTCGGATTACGTAGCGCTTCCCCGGCGTCAGATCCGAAATCGAGAACGCGGTCTCGGCGCCGGGCGCGACGTCGCCGATATCCACGGTCTTCCCGAAATCGGGCATCTCCAGCCCGTAGTCCGCCCAGACGTGCGCCGCAGTATCGACCGAGAACCGTAGTTCCGCCCCGGTGGTGGTGGTCGAAACGGTCGCAACCGGAGAGATGATCGGCAGGTTCGGGGCCGTCGCCACGGCGCCTTCCGGCACGAGCCGGGCGGTGTTTGCGACAAATGTCCGGACCCTGGCGGGCGAGGCGAGTTCCACATCCGACATGCCGTCGGCGTCAATGGCGTCGGCGGCCGCAACGAGGTCGTCGTGCGCCCACTTGATAAGTCCGGGCAGATCGGGATCGTCAGGGTGCCAGCCGCGCGCCCTTGCGGCCCAGATGAAGAGCTTGACGTCCCGCCACACGCGCGCCGCGTGCCTCTGGTGGGCGAGGCGCCTGTGCAGATCGTCGTACGAAACCCCGTCGAGCGTCCCCTCAAGCGTCGCGAACTCCGCGAAGCCCGTCTCGGAAAGAACAACCGCTTCGTTCCCCTCTTGCCAGACGCGCAAGGCAACGGCCTTGTCGGGTCTGTCAAGCGAGTCCCAGATCGCCTGCCAGTCGGGGTCCCACTTGGGCATCTTGCCCCGTTCGTAGAACTCCCCGAGCTCGGTGTCGGTCGGAATGTCGCTCCCCTTCTCCAGCGCCCAGATGCCCAGGACGTAGTGCGACTTGAGGCGGATGGCGAACGTGTCTTCGAGGATGCGCCTTAGCGTTGTGTGTGCGGGCGTACCGGAGGGGAGGCCCCACTTGCTCTCGATGAACGCCGCCCAGATTTCGTCGAGCGGTTTTTCCCTCTCGGCAAGCAGATCTCTGACGGCAAGGACGTTGATTTCGTTGGGCGTTCCCAGGGCGGTGTCGGAACCGCGGGCCACGCGCACGGCCGCGCCCACGCCGCCGGTGTCGAACATGTGGTTCAGCCTGAACCAGAAGTAGCCCGGCGCGCAGAACGGGAGGACCGAAACCCCCCAGTACTCGCCGGCAGCGTCCATCTCCATGACCGAGTAGTGCCCCTCGATCCCGCCCAGGTTCGGGTCCGGCGGGTTGTACGGCTGCCAGTCCTGCACATCGGCCTTGCTGTGCCCGATGAACTCGACCCCCGCCGCCGCCTCGAGCCCGTCGTGGTGCCAGGCGATCTCGGCCGGTTCGTGAACGAACGTCCTGATGAACAGTTCCTTGCCGAGTTCGTTTGCGATGACGCCGCCGATCTGCTCGGTGACTATCCGGATCTTGTCGGCGTTGGTCGGTTTGTTCCTTTCGCACCAGGCGCACGTGCAGAGCGTGAACCAGGGGGGCACCTGCGCAGACCCGAACATCAGGACCACGCCGTCGAGGTCGGGGATGCGGGCGATCCCGTCGCGGTAGGCCTGGCCCCGCAGCTCCCACACGGGGTCCTTGGGGGCGTAGCAGATGTCAATCCCGGCGTTGTTGAACTCGTGCGTCCAGATGTACGCCTTCATCCCTTTTTGGTGTGCGAGGGCGATCCCGTCGCCAATCAGCTTGACCCGCGCCGCCGCCTCGGGCGTGTCGCCCAGGAGCTCGTCGATGTCCATTATGATGTCGTGCGAAAGCTCGATGTGGTTGACGCCATACCCTGCGGCGGCTTCGATGGCCCCGGAAACCGCGGCCGGGTCGGCATCGAGGAGGATCCAGCCGTTCACGGTCCCGGGCGGGCCCGCGTCAAGGCCGCCGTCCCAGGCCGCATCGGCCCCGGCGTCGACAAAGCCGTCCGCCCCGGTGTCAAGCGGCGCCCCTGAATCCGGAATAGCGCCGGCGTCGGCGAAGCCGGTGTCGGTGGGGGATTCGGCGGGGGATGAGCAGGCGGGGACAAAAAGGACTGCAAAGACGACCGAGATGGGACGCATCATCGAGGTACCCGTGGCGGTTTGTTGTTGAGCGCGCTCTTCCTGAAACCGTACAGGAAGTAGATCACGAGTCCCACGCCCAGCCAGACGGCGAAACGCCACCACGTCACGCCCGGAAGCCCGGTCGCGAGATAGATGCAGGAAACGATCCCCAGGATGGGCGTCCACGGCATGAACGGGACCCTGAACGGCCTTTTGCGCTCCGGCTCGCGGTACCTCAGGATGATGATCCCGGCGCAGACCAGGATGAACGCGAAAAGCGTCCCGATGTTGGTCAGATCCACCATCTCGTCGATGTTGGTGAATGCGGCGCACGCGGCAACCAGCACGCCTGTGACGATTGTCGTGACGTGGGGCGTCCTGAAACGCGGGTGGACGGCGGCGAAGACCCTTGGCAGGAGGCCGTCGCGGCTCATCGAAAAGAAGATCCGGGGCTGGCCGAGTTGGAAGACCAGGAGCACGCACGTGTGTGCCACGACCGACCCGAACGCGACGATCCCCGAGATCCACGCGAGCTTGTGCCAGTTGAGCGCTACGGTGAGCGGCTCGGCCTTGTTTTCCTGCGTGAATGCCGAAAGCGGGATCATTCCGGTCAGCACCGCGGCCACGGCTATGTAGACCACCGTGCAGATGACGAGCGACCCGATGATCCCGATGGGCATGTCGCGGCCGGGGTTCTTGCACTCCTCGGCGACGGTCGAGACCGAATCGAAGCCGATATACGCGAAAAACACGATGGCCGCTCCGGCCCGAATCCCCGCCCAGCCGCCGGGGGCGAACGGGGTGTAGTTCTTCGAGTCGATGTAGAAGATCCCCACGATGACGAAGAGCGCCAGAACGGCGAGCTTGATGAACACCATGACGGCGTTGAAGGCGGCGCTCTCGCGGATCCCGACGACGAGCACGGCGGTGATCGCGAGGACTATGAGCACCGCGGGCAGGTTGAAGATTATTGGGACCCCGCCCAGGTGCGGCGCGCCCGCCACCGCGGCGTGGGCCTTGGTCACGCCGGCTTGAATCGTCGCAAGATCGACCTTGTCCGCGAGGAACCCGCGGACCTTCCCGACGGCGGTTGCATACTCGGTGATCGAGTCGATGCCGGCGCCGGACTTGAGCATCTCGACCACGCGCCAGACGTGCTCGCCCTGGAACGCGGTGCGGTAGTCGATGGTGAGCCACGCGGGGATGTGAAAGCCCAGTCCCTTCATCATCTGATCGAAGTAGCCGGACCACGAGATGGCCACCGCCACGTTGCCGACCGCGTATTCGATGATGAGGTCCCAGCCGATGATCCACGCGACAAGCTCGCCGAGCGTCGTGTATGCGTACGTGTACGCAGATCCCGAGATTGGCACCATCGACGCAAACTCGGCGTAGCAGAGTGCGGCGAACCCGCAGGCCACGCCTGTGAGCACGAACGAGATGACGAGCGCCGGTCCCGCCCCCGGGCGCGCGGCGTCGCCCACGGCGGCGGTGCCGACCGTTGCGAAGATCCCGGCGCCGATGATGGCGCCGATGCCCAGGAGCACCAGGTTCCCCGGCCCGAGCACGCGTTTGAGCCCGGTCCCGCCGCTTTCAGCCTCGGCGATGATCTCCGAGATCTCCTTGCGCCTCAAAAAACCCGATCCGAGGGCCATCCAACTCCCTTCGCTTCTGAATCCGCGCAGAGCCTAGCACAAGCGAAGGCAGGGAGGGAAGAACGAAGCGCGAAGGCGAGGGATGAGGCATGAATGATCAAGACGGAAGGGCGGTCCAGGCGGACCGGGGATCGGATTCGGGTGCCACGGACAAGCACAGCTTGTCCGTGTGGGACGCGTCGAAGGCGCACGGACAACCCGGGGTTGTCCGTGGCACCCCACTGACCGTACTGTACCCTCTCACTCCGCGAGGGTTCGGGTGAGGTTTCAGGAGATGCAAAAAACAGTTCGTTTTGGCAGCGGACGGGGGTATCATCGCCTTGAACAGCGGCTTTTCGATCGAACCAAGGAGGTGCGCATGCGGTGGGTCTTTGCGGGTGTTCCCGCAGCGATTTCTTTGATGATCTCGATTTCGTGTTCCCAGAGCGACTGCGCCGTGGGCGAAACGGCGTGCATCGAAGGGGACGTCGGCGGCGATCAGGACGCCGGACAGGGCGGCGGCTCGGCGCCGGTCATAAGCGAGCTGACGTACAGCCCCGACACCGGCACTGCGGGCACGCAGATCACCATCAGCGGGTCGTTCATGTTCACCGACGCCGACGGCGACGTTTCCAAGGTCGCAACCGGGGCGACGCCGCCAGGAGGGGCTTTTCAGGAAGGCCCGGTCGCCGAGATTCAAGGCGCTGGAAAGACACAAGGCCAGGCCATGTTCATCCTCGCGCTCCTCCCGACCGTCGCCGGCGAATACACGTTCGAAGTCTGGCTGATAGACGCCGCCGGCAACGCCTCGAACCGGCTCTCTGGGACGGTGACGGTGGAATAGGTTTGTGGCGCATTGCGACGTGCCCCGGAACGGGGCAATACAGAGAGGGAAACGGTGTCAATGGACACGACGTTGGCAGAGCGCGGGCGCCATGGGCGCGCAGTACTACGTCGAAGGCTCGATAGGCGGGCTGGGCGACCAATACGTCGTCACGCTCAAGTTGATCGACGCGGGCAGCGTGCGCGTCCTCGAGCGCGTGACCGAAAAGATCAAGAAGGACGACAACACGCTCGCCAGGACCATCGAGCCTGCGGTGGACGTCATCATGGGCGTCAAACGCAAGGAAGTCGCCACGACGGTCGGGCCGGAGGGGCGGTTCGACAAGAAGCTCTGGGGCATGGCAGGGACGTGCGCCGGGGCCGGAGTCGTGGTCCTGGGCGGCGTATTCTCGGTGCTCGCCAAAAAAGCCGGAGACGACTACCGGGCCGGCGAGACAACGGCCGACATGGAAGACCTCGCGTCGAAGAACGACACCTACTCGAAACTCGCGGTTTCCGGGTATGTGGTCGGCGGCGTCCTCGCGGCCGCCGGCGGCGTATTGTGGTACTTCGGCGCGACCGAAGAGAAAGGCAAGTCGGTGCGCATGTTCCCGTCGTTTGACGGGACAACGCTGGGAGTGAGCGTCGGGGGCCAGTGGTAGGAGGGACGAAAACGATGCACGGACAACACGACCTCATCCCGGCCCACGGCGGCTATCGAAAACTCCGAAGCTTTCAAGCGTGCCAGCTTGCGTACGACGGGACGGTGATATTTGTCGAGCGTTTCGTTGGCACAAAAACCCGCACGTGCGACCAGATGATCCAGGCCGCGCGCAGCGGCGTCCAGAACGTTGCCGAGGGCAGCATGGCGTCGGCGACGTCCAGGAAGACCGAGATCAAACTGACCGGTGTGGCCCGAGCGAGCCTGGAGGAGCTCAAGCTCGACTTTGAGGACTTCCTGCGCCAGCGAGGGTTTGCGATCTGGGACAAGAACTCGCCCGAAGCGCTGGCCGTCCGTCGCCGCTACCTGTCTGACGGGTCCGACAAGTCTGACAGGTCCGACAAGTCCGACCCGTATGGGATCTCGACCGCGACGGCCGAGGTGGCCGCCAACACGATGATCTGCCTGATAAACCAGGCCAGCTACCTTTTGGGTCGGCAGTTCGAAAGCCTTGAGCGAAAGTTCCTCGAAGAAGGCGGTTTCACCGAGAGGCTCTACCACGCCCGCCGGGAATACCGCACGGGGCACGAATGGAGAAAAGACCCGAAGCGCGCGGCCCCCGCCGAAAATGGGAAAAAGAAGGAGGGCGCAGGGTGAACCGGCAAAACACGCACGCGACAGCGCGGCTTGCGTTTCTGCTTTCTGCCGCAGCTGCGACCGTAGGCTGCCTCTCCTGCACCGACCTCCCCGCCGTTGGCGACGAAGGTCAACCCTGCTCGGACAAAGGCAAATGCCGAAAGGGCCTGCTATGCGACCAGAACCGCATCTGTTCCAAACCCGGCACCGTCCACGAACCCGACGCCGGCGGCTCAGATGCGGCGACTGATGCGACCGTTTTGCCGGATGCTTCGGACGCCTCCCCTGACGCGTCCGATACCGGCCTGCACGACGCCGAAGCCGACGCCCCATCCGACGACGCGTCCGATGCGTCGGAATTGTCAGACACGTCAGACGCCGGCGCAGACGCCGGTCTTGCCGACGCCACGGGCGACGCGGCCGACGCGTCAGATTTGCCTGACGCCTCAGACGTAGGCACCCCCGACACCGGTTCGCCCGACACCGGCTGCACCCCTCAATGCGTAGGCAAATGCAGCGGCCCCGACACCTGCGGCGGAACGTGTCCCGACAACTGTGTTGCCCCGGACACCTGCGGCGGCGGGGGGACGCAGAATGTATGCGGGTGCACGGCGGATTGCACAGGGAAATGCGGCGGCCTTTCGGACGGTTGTGTAGGGACTTGCACGTCTTGTCCCGATTGGTACGACTGCAAAGGCAACGGTTGCGTCACCTGCGGCCGCATCGGTGAGGTTTGTTGCCAAGGTAGTCTGTGCGACGCGGGTATGCATTGTTATCAGAACTCGTGTGTCGCCGACGCTTGCAACGGCAAGTCCGACTTCACGCCGTGCGAGTTGGTGACCGATCCTGATTTCTCCTTCGACGTTTGTGTTCGAGATGCATGCGTATCGCCCGGCTGTGGGACCATCGCGTGCAACACGCCAGGGCCGCACTTCCCAATGCCGGACACTTCCCAGAAAAAGTGTTTCAACGAGTCCGGTGAAGTGACTTGCCCGACCTCCGGCGGCGTCACTCCTTGCGCCTACAACGGCACGCCTGCTTTCTGCGGCCAGGACGCCCAGTATGGGTGGGACACCAAACACCTTCCGGCGGAACGGTTTGCCGTTGTCAAACAAGTTGCCGGACAACCTATCGTCATCGACAACGTCACCCGCTTGGTCTGGCAACGGTGTGAAGCCGGAATCAGCGGCGGCGATTGTGAAGTCCCGGCGTATCAAACAAAAAACTGGGTCGACGCTCTGAAATACTGTGACGGCTCCACATGGGGTGGATTCACTGACTGGCGTCTCCCTGACCGCCACGAATTGCAGTCCATCGTCGACTACGACGGGGGGCCCATAGCTGTGGACACTGATGCGTTTCCGGTCACGGCGCCTGAGGCGTTCTGGACGGCGACGGGCGACGAAAACACGTCTCGCGGTTCTTGGTCCATTTTGGAACCGGAAACGCATCACTTGGGGACAAAAATGGGCTGCTCCACGTAAGGTGTGCCCGGGTGCTGCCAGTTGGCAACGCCAATCGTTTGGTGCGATATGAGACAGTGTTCAATCAACCTATTGTGGCTGACAACGTGACGGTTTTGGTGTGGCAGGGGTGTCCTGGAGGAACAACCGGCTCGCTCTGCAACGGGGGAGCGCTGGCGTACATGAATTGGAAAGTTGCCCTGGAATACTGCGAGTCCCTGAACTGGAGCAACAAGGACGACTGGCGTTTGCCGTCAATCAATGAGCTCTCGTGGATCGTCGACTCGACGAAAACCGATCCGGCGTTGGACACGGCGGTGTTCCCGGGACCGTCCCTCAACTACGCTTCCGCGACCACGAAACCGAAATCCCCGGATTCTGCTTTTTACCTTCAGGCGAACCTCGGGTACGCGATCGGGTACACGAAAAGCCAGAACATTGCAGTTCGATGTGTTCGTGACGGACCGTAAATCGGAGGGCGGGCCGACGTTTGTTGCAACTCTCCTGTCGCCGCATGTCGACCGCGGCTCGCACGCCCAAGGAGTGCGTCCATGAGCCAAGACAAGTTGGAGGAATTCCTCGCGCGCAGACGGAAGTGGATTGAGTGTCTCAACAAAGATGATCCAAACTCGGTCGTGCGGCAGTTGTACAGGATGAACTGGAATGCCACCGTTTTCGCAGTCTTGAACAGAACACGAGCGCTGGCACCACCAGACCCGGAAAGGGGACGCCAGCAGAGCCCTTTGATCGGGGAGTTCATTGACAGCCTGTTTCAATTGGAACAGGCCGTAGCGATACGGAGAATGGTCGACACTGGTGGTCGACGTCGCTCATACCTGCGGACCGACGGTTCATTTGACGTCTATTCACTGGGTGCGATCATCACGGACATGAAAGAAAACCGCAGACTCTTCACGAGGACCGTGCTTCTGGCCGCCGACGCGGCGGAGGTCGGAGTCACGACACCTGACGTTCTCAGCAGTTGGAATAGGAATCAGATCAACCGCGCGGTTGACCGCATGGCAGATGTTTCAGCTTCACGAAGATCGCCGGTCGACACAGTGCGCGCGACGGTGTTCGATTGCCTGTTGGGCCGCCTTGCGAGAGCAAGCAAGAAGTTCGTGACTTACTCTGACAAGTTCATCGCCCATGCAGCCAGCGAGGAAAGCAGGAGGCGGACTCGCGCCGACTCAATAAGGTTTTCGATTGCCGATTTCTGGCGGGCGCACGAGGAGCTTTGCCGAGTCGCGAATTTCGTAAGCGGCCATTTCCTAACCGGCGCTACCTATTCCTTCATGCCATATGCGCATGGCGACCAGTTCAAGTACATGGACCGTCCGTTCGTCAAACGGTCGGAGATCCCACTCCTTCACGATTTCTGGTACGCGCGACAGGAAAAAGTGAACAGTTGGTCGGGGATCGATCTCGATGAACTGCTTGGGCGGCGGTAGTCCCCCGCCAACTGCGCTGCTCGAGCCGTGTCGATGTGTGCCGCCCCCACGGGGGGATCGGATCCGAAGCTGGGCAACCGCCGAAAAATCTCTCTTGTTTGGCACCGGCTTGTGGTATAATGCCTGCAACACCGGGTCGCGGGTCACGGAGGGAAGTCATGAAAGGCACCGTCGTCGTACTGGCGGGACTTGTTTGCCTGGCGCTCACGTTTGTGAGCTGTGACGTGGGAGTAACCGTCGCCTCGGACGGCGGGGCAGGGCAGGGGGAACCGGGCGGTGACTCGGGCGGTCATGAGCCGGGCGAAGACGGCGGCGCCAGGGACTCGGGCGTGGCGGACGCGGGCGAGCCGTGTCCCGCGGGGTCGCACGAGCCGACGTGCCACACCGACGAAGACTGCCCCGAAAACGCCTTGTGCATCGTGCTCACGCCGGGCCGCGAGGAGTGCGGGACCGAGTGCCGGAACACCTCGGACTGTCCCGACTACGGCGCCCCCAACGGCCAATACTGCGTCAGGAACAGCGACTGCCCGCCGGGCCAGTACTGCGGGTACTTCGACCCATCGAGGCCCGAATGCGCGGGCGGTTGCGTTCCCGTCGAACCGACAGACGGCGGGACGCCCGACGCAGGTCCGTCCGCGTGCAAAGACCTCGACTTTTGCGGCTGCTTCAAACGCCCTGACTGTCAGGTGCTGGCCAACGGCTGCATCTGCCCGTGCGACTATCACTGCCCGGGCGAGCCGGAGTGCGTCTGCGGCTGTGGCGGGGGCGACTATCTCGGTTGCGCCGACGCCGACGAAGGTCCATGCGGCGAGGAGGGTTTCTGCCGGAACGCCGTGATGTCCTCGTGCGGCGACCCGGACTTCGTCGCTGCGCCGGAGATCGGTTGCAAATATGAAGATGGCGGCATGGGCTACTGCTGCATTCCGATGAAGACGTGCGAGCGCGACTCCGACTGCCCGGGCTGCGAGCTCTGCGATTTCCCGCGCGTGGGGCCGCGCACGTGCGTCGAGCCTGCGGTTGGGGCCCAGAGGTGCACCAGAGACGCGGATTGCCGGAGCCACTATCGCTGTGATCCCGGCATCTTCAGGGGAAAACCCGACTGCGGCGGGATCTGCGTGTACGACGACAGGCCCGACGGGGGACCGATGGATTCCGGGCCGGCCTGCCAAAACGCCTGCGACTGCGCGCCGGGCGAGATCTGCGATGGCGGCCGGTGCACCAGCCCGGGCGGAATCGTGGGCGTGGTCTTCTGCTGCGAAACCCCGTGTCCCTCGGGGGCGCCCTGCGAGTACAGTGACGGGACGTACGGCCGCTGCGCCGGCGACGCCGA
>JACRCP010000197.1 GCA_016218965.1 Deltaproteobacteria bacterium
CTCCCCTATCGCCCCCTGGATGTCCTCGGAACAGCCCAGGACGGCCAGGGCAAAAAGCGCGATCCCCTGCAATATCTTCTGCGTCATGGCAGGCCACCTCCCGCACCACAAGCATACCACAGTCCGGGGTCGGCTTTCACCCGGTGGTTTTTTTGCCGGCGACTTTGATTGGTGCTAAACAATTGCGCGATGAATCGAAACTCCGGACATGGTGTCGCCACTGCGTCCGCACTCGCCGCCATCGTCTGGGCCGCGTGCGGCCCGAACCCCCCGAGTTTCGACGAAGGAAGCCCCTCGGGGGGGGGGTTCAACCTGCCGACGTCCTGTTGCTGCATGCGCGACATCGTCATGGGGGCCGCGATTGGGGGAAATCGGTGTCCGGACGGGTACACCGAGGCGCCGGCCGACAGGTGCCCCGGCGGCGCGAACTACCCCAACGATGTGTGCGATACCGACTGGAAAGATGCCGGCGCGCCCGAGGACGCCGCGGCCGATTCCGGCGCGGACGCAGGCGGCGACACCGGCTTTGACGCCGGGCCCGGTTTCTGTTGCTGCAACGGCCCCGACGTCGCGCCCCCGATAGACGCGGACGGCGGCCCCGCCTGCCCCGATGGTTTCAACAACCTCACCCCGGACCTCTGCCCCGGCGGAGACAATTACCCCAACGGCCTGTGCGGGACTTGATCCTTTTGTCTTCCTGTGATAACTAAGCCGCGCTTTTCGGACACGCGTCCGGGGGCACATTACACACGCGCCGGGAGGCGCGCGGGAGGTCCCGATTTCGCCAAGGCTTCGTCGCGGTGCGCCCCGACAAAGCAACGAGGCGATCAAGGGTCCCGCGGGCCGATGATCGAGCGCGGCGGAACAACCAGACCCAGGAGGAAGGAATGCCAGTCATTACGATGAGGGAGATGCTGGAGGCCGGCGTGCACTTCGGCCACCAGACAAGGCGCTGGAACCCCAAGATGAAGCCGTACATCTACGGCTCGCGCAACGGAATCCATATCATTGACCTTCAGAAGACCATCAAACTCTTCCGCGACGCCTACAAGTTCGTGTCCGACACCGTCGGCACCGGCAACAAGGTCCTCTTCATCGGGACCAAGAAGCAGGCGCGCGACATTGTCTCGACCGAGGCCCAGCGGGCGGGGATGTTTTCGGTGACGGGGCGCTGGCTGGGCGGCACGCTCACGAACTTCAAGACCATCAAGGCGAGCCTCGAACGCCTCCGCGCGCTTGACAAGATGGCCCTCGACGGGACGTTCGCAAAACTCACCAAGAAAGAGGTCGCCAAGCTCGATCTCGAGCGCGGAAAGCTCATGAAGAACCTGGGCGGGATCAAGGACATCGCCAAGCTTCCGGGCGCCATCTTCATCATCGACCCGGGCAAGGAGTACAACGCCGCCCGCGAGGCCGCGCGGATGAAGATCCCCATCGTGGCCGTCGCCGACACCAACTGCAACCCCGACGGGATCGACTACGTGATCCCCGGCAACGACGACGCAATCAGGGCCATCCAGCTCTTCACGCAGAGGATTGCCGATGCCTGTCTCGAGGGCGCCAAACGCCACGAGGAGGTGGCGGCACAGCGGGGACGCGAGGGAGAGGGCGAGGCCAAGGAACGCCGGGGCGGCCGCGAGCGCGAAAAGGAACGCGCCGGAGACGCCCCCGCGCCCAGGGTGGACCGCGTTGCGCGGACAGCGCGCAAACCCGAGGGCGAAGCCGCGGCGGGTCCGACCTCCGCGTCGGGCGAAGCCGGCGGCCGACCGGGCGGGAACGACGCACAGTAAGGAACCGGATTTTTGCCACAGAGGCCACAGAGGGCACAGAGAGAGTTTCCAACAACGGCATCGTCCGGAGCCGCTCTGTGATCTCTGTGAACTCTGTGGCAAAAAAAAGCCCGGGGGCCCTGATTTTTCAAGGAGGATCGTAGTCATGGAAATCACAGCGGAGCTGGTAAAACTCCTTCGCGAAAAGACCGGCGCACCGATGATGGACTGCAAGAAGGCCTTGACCGAGTCCGGCGGCGACGAGGCCAAGGCCATTGATTGGCTCAGGCAGAAGGGCCTTGCCACCGCCGCCAAGCGGTCGGGACGGGCGGCGAGCATGGGCGCCGTGAGCTCGTACATCCACATGGGCGGGAAGATCGGTGTTTTGGTCGAGGTGAACTGCGAGACCGACTTCGTGGCCAAGACCGGTGACTTCCAGGGTTTTGTAAAAGAACTCGGAATGCAGGTTGCGGCCGCCAGCCCGCAGTACGTCCGCCGAGAGGAGGTCCCGGCCGAGATCACCGAAAAGGAAAAGGAGATCTACCGCAAGCAGATGGAGGGGTCGGGCAAGCCGCCGCAGGTCATTGACAAGATCGTGGACGGCAAGCTCAACAAGTGGTACTCCGAGGTGTGCCTCATGGAGCAGCCGTGGGTCCGCGACGACAAGAAGAGCATTGACGGTCTGCTCAAAGAGCTCATCGGCAAACTCGGCGAGAACATCGTCGTGCGGAGGTTCGCGCGGTTCCAGCTGGGTGAAGCGTCCAAATGACCGCCCCTGCATTCAAAAGGGTCATACTCAAGCTTTCGGGCGAGGCGCTTGCCGGTCCGCAGGGCTACGGCCTTGACGGAGTGACGCTCGAAAACGTCTGCGCCGAGCTCAAGGAGGTCCGCGAGGCCGGGGTCGAGATGGCTGTCGTCGTGGGGGGCGGCAACATCTACCGCGGGGTGCGCGGGGCCGCCCAGTCGGGCGTCGACCGCGCCGCGGGCGACTACATGGGGATGCTGGCGACCGTGATAAACGGCCTGGCGCTCCAGACCTCGCTCGAGCGGATCGGGGTCCCCACGAGAGTCCAGTCGGCCATAGAGATCTCGCAGCTCTGCGAGCCGTACATCAGGCGGCGGGCGATCCGGCACATAGAAAAGGGCCGGATCGTGATTTTTGGCGCCGGGACCGGAAACCCGTATTTTACGACCGACACGGCCGCGGCCCTGCGCGCCATGGAGCTTGGCGCCGAGGTGATCCTCAAGGCGACCAGGGTCGACGGCGTCTACGACTGCGACCCCGAGCAAAACAAGAACGCCCAAAAGTTCAAGGCGCTCACGTACCTCGACGTCTTGAAGCGCAACCTCAAGGTCATGGACTCGACGGCGATTTCGCTCTGCATGGACAACAACCTGCCGATAATCGTGTTCAACCTCCAGACCCGCGGGAACGTCATGCGCGTGCTTCGCGGCGAGGAGGTCGGAACGCTCGTCGGCCAGCTCAGAGGCAAAGAGTAGCGATCGGAGTTTTTTGCCACAGAGAACACAGAGGGCACAGAGAGAGAAAACGAATCGACCGAATCGCCAGAAGACCCCGGTTTCCGGAGGAAAAAATCATGTTGCAGGACGACATCGTAAAAAAGTTCAAGGACCAGGTTCAAAAAGCCCATGAGGCGCTGGCGCAGAAGCTCGGCAAGGTCCGGACCGGCCGGGCGCACATAGGCATCCTCGACGGCGTCAAGGTCGACTACTACGGCACGCCCTCGCCGCTCAACCAGGTGGCCAACTTGAGCGTGCCCGACCCCCGCACGATCACGCTCAAGCCGTTTGACCGGAGCCAGGTGCAGGCCATCGAAAAGGCCATTCGTGCCGCGGACCTGGGTCTAAACCCCCTGACCCAGGGCGACATCATCCGCGTCCCGATCCCCGCGCTCAACGAGGAGCGCCGCAAAGAGCTGGTAAAACAGGTCAAGAAGTTCGGCGAGGAGATCAAGGTCGAGATCCGCAACTTCCGGCGCGACTCAAACGAAGAGATCAAGACGGCCGAAAAGGGCGGAAAGCTCACCGAGGACGAGTCAAAGAAGGCCCAGACCACGGTCCAAAAGGAAACCGACGCCGCCATCGCGGCCGTCGACGGCATCATCGCCAAAAAAGAAAAAGATCTGATGGAAATCTGATCCGGGCCTCACGGATCAGCCCTCTTCGGCGCAGACGCTGAAGCCGAGAGTCGTGTCCGTGCAAACGGCCGGCTCGGTGCAGTCGGCGTCGTCGGTGCACACGGTCCAGCAGAACATTCCGCCGTTGTCCAGGCACTGCACGCCGACCGGGCACGGGCACGCTTCGCTACATGTTCCGTCGTCCGGGCAAAACGCGGGGCCGCCCGCGTCGGTACCTGCGTCTGTTCCTGCGTCCGACACGTTTCCGCCAGTCCCGGCATCGATCGCCTCGTCGCCCGAACACGCGGCCAAAGCTATGCCCAACGCAATCCCGAGCGCCGTCGCCGCTATGCTGTTTCTGTCCATCTCCCCTCCTCCACGAAAAAAGGCCCGCACCCTTGCGGGTACGGGCCTCTTGGGTACTACAGAACCTGGGTCTGTGGATTACTCGGACGCCTCGGCGCAAACGCTGAAGCCGAGGGTCGTGTCCGTGCAAACGGCCGGCTCGGTGCAGTCGCCGTCTTCCGTGCAGACCGTCCAGCAGAACATGCCGCCCTGGTCAAGGCACTGCACGCCGACCACGCACTCGGCCGCCGCACCGCACGCCTCGCCAGCCGCCTTCGTGCCGGCCTCGAAGCAGAAGTTGCCGTCGGCCGTGTAGTAGCAGCCGCCCAAGTCGCACGCGTCGCCGACCGTGGTGCACTCGCCGAAGCACTGGGGATCGGAGCCGGTTACTTCAAGGCACTTGCCCTTCACGCCAGCTGCCGTTTCGCACGCATCGCCCGCGGCTGCGCATTTGGCCGGGGTCTCGCCGCCGGTGCCGATGTCAGCCGCTTCGTCGTCGCCGCAGCCGGCGAAGTAGACGCCCAGGCTGAGCGCGGCGAACACGCCGATGATCCACAGAGTCGCTTTCGTTGTCTTGTTCATCGTTCCTCCTTGTTTTGAGTACACTTGCCTATCGTGTCCGACCGGCCGTCACTCCGACCACCGGTCCTCCCTGAAAAAGCGGGAGCATCCTAATGGAACCAAGAACCCTTGTCAACTTTTTTCACCCTGGCCTCTCCTCCACCTCCTTTCGCTCTCCTTTGCTCGACGTCCTTCCTCCGCTGGACTGGCCTGCCGTTCGGGGCGGCCTGACCGCTGTATCGTACAAACCCTTTCGGGCCTCCAGCCTGGGTTTCCGCTCACCTTTCGCGCCCACCATAACCAAGCCGCGCCCCGTTGTCAAATAAGCGGATACGGGGATCGCCCAAACCATGACAATTTGTTCAGGGTGCGTCCATTCGACCGATACCCTGCCGCCCCCCGCCCTGCCATATATAAGGTGGAAGGAAACCAGTTGAAAGGTCAAAGGCACAAGGCGCAGGGCACGAGGCAGACCGGAACCAGGGGACGGGATTCCACTGCCCGCCGCCTGCTCCGGCGACTTGGCCTGACCGGCTCCGCTGTCTTTGACTCGGGCGCCCCGTTCCGCGAGAACGAGCCGGATGCGAGGCGCCAAGGAACGAGGGACCAAAGCGTACTTCAGGTACGCTGCGGGACCGAGCGACGAAGGCAACAAAGCAGGCGGCCGTTGTCGCGAGAACGGGGCCAGGCGGCGGTCGAAACCGCGATCATCCTTCCGCTCATGGTCTTCATGGTCCTGGGCATCATCCAGCTCACGCTCATCCAGCAGGCGCGGCTCATGACCGAGCACGCCGCCTTCAACGCCGCCCGCGCCGGCATCGTCTGGAACGCCAACAACGACAAGATGGTCAACGCGGCGATGATCACCCTCGTCCCGGCGCTGCCGATCATGAAAAAAAACGACATCTTCGGCTCGCTCCTGTCGTTTGCCAAATGGGGCCTCATTGCGCAGGCCACGCACCTCACCGACAAGGGCATCGCGACCCTCCAGGGCTTCGCGCAGCAACTCAACATCCCGCTCAGCGGCATTCCGGACTTGAGCCTGATACAGGTCGAAATGGTCAACCCAAGGCTCGAGAACTGGGACAAGGACCTTCCCAGCCAGTGGAACAAAAAAAACGAAATCGACTTTGACGAGGTCTTCCTGGATTCGACCAGCAACGCCGACGCCGAGAAACTCCGGCAGTTCAACCGGATGACCATCCGCACCCGGTTCCTCTACCCGATGCGGATCCCCTTTGCCAACTGGACGATTCACACCGCCTACATGGCGCAGGTGGCGGGGGTCCGTCTGACCGGTCCAATTCAAAGGCCCATGCTCCGGGGCGAGCGGTGGAACCAGTCGTCCCGGGCGCTGGACACCATCGAGGGAAACCTCAAGGTCGATCCGCTGCAGATGCTTTTTGGCGACAAGGACAGGAATCTCTTGAGCATCTTGTGGCAGCTCCACGACAACGGCCTGTACTTCATCCCGTTGCGGGCGACGTATACGATGAGGATGCAGTCCAACATCTTCAAAGACAACCTCAACGAGGGGTTCTAATGGTGGCTTGATGCTGGGTGTACTGAAAAAACTCCAAAAGGACGAGCACGGCCAGGCGATAGTCATCGCCGCGGTCGGCATGCTCATCATGGCCATCGGCGTTCTGGCCACCGCTCAGATCGGCTACGCAGTCTACGAAAAGCAAAAACTCCAGACCATTGCCGACGCGACGGCATACTCGCTCGCCACCATGCAGGCCCGGGCGTACAACTTCTTCGCGTTCACAAACCGCGCCATGGCCGTTCACTACGTGGCCATGATGCACATGCAGGGGATTATCTCCCAACTGACGCTGATGGAGGCGCTCTTCGGGAGCGTCTCTGATCTGTTCCACGACATTTACAGCCTCGGGTGCTGCATTCCAAAGTGCTACTGCGCTTGCTGGACCTGGGCCCAGAGCCTGTCGCAGGCGGCGAACGCCGCCAAGCAGGGGATCACCCCGGTCATCGACGCACTCGACCCGGCGTTCTCACAGGCGACGAGCGCCCTGTTCCAGATCAATCAACAGACCCTCTACCGCTCTCAGCAGGTCTACAAGTACGCCATGTACCTGGTAAATGGCACGGGGATGCTCCAGGTCGCCTCTCAGTCAGACCCGGACATCGATGTCGGCGTCTCGCGTCTTGTCTCGGGCGTCATCAACATGCTTGTCTGGAGCGGCCTTTTCGACGCCGGTTCCGAAGGGCTCCCGCTGCCCACGGGCGCGGCACCAGACAACCAGAAGGCCCAGCGCATGGCGACGGAGGTGGCCAACGCGACGCGGGACCCGGCGTATGTCACCTCGCGTTCGATGTCGGGGGGCATCCCGGTCATCGGCTCGCTCGTGGGGGCGACGGCTTCGGGGATCCACGGTCAATCCAAGTTCATCACCGACCAGGACCCCAAGTACATCTACCAGAAGGGCTACTATGACAGCGAGCTTGCCGAGGGGATCGCGATGACCTCGGCCGACACCCTTTCTATCGGGAACATCTCGTCGGGCGGCTTTGACATGAGCAAGCTCTCGGGGTGCGGATCGTTCTTCAGCCCCGAGGTCTCGGTCCAGCACGCCCCGATGCAGAAAGGGAAACACATCAGGTACAGTCAGCGCACGATGGGGTCGGGATGCGGCGGGCCGCTCTACTGCCCCGAGTACAAGCACAAGAGCGGCGACCAGAACCACAACAACTGGCAGGGCCCGGCGGCCTACATCTCCCTCAAGCCGGACAATGTCAACGATGCAGGCCATGACTTCGGCCAACACGGAGTGTTCATCTGGCTCAACAAGAAGACAAAAAAGCTCACACGGGAGTCGCTCACGCAGAAATTCACGCTGCACGCCCCGGGATACACCACGGGGCTTGACACCAGGATCGGAGAGAACAGCCTTCTCTCGAAAGCGTCGTTTACGGGTCTCAACGCCATCGCGGCCGCCCAGGTCTACTACCATCGCCCCGGAAACTGGCGCGAGCAGCCCAATCTGTTCAACCCGTACTGGAGGGCACGTTTGTATCCGACGGCGCAGTTCATCAACAACTGGCTGATAGGCGCGAACGCCTTGCCGCACGAGATCAAACAACTTGTCGACGGGTTTCTGCTTATTCACTGATGAAAGGCCGGGCGTGACACGGTCGAAGGCCGAAGGTTGAAAGATGAGAGATCAAAGACAAGACGATGAGCGCGGCGCCGCGGTGCTTGAGTTTGCCATCATCACCGGCGTGCTGGCCCTGCTCGTGTTCTGGAGCCACTTCTTCTTCGACATCATCCAGGTCCGGATGAAGACCCTCGAGGCGGCCCGGACTTCCCTGTTTGAAATGACGGCCTATCCCCTCTCGGACTTCAATCAGGGTTCGCAGACCGCGCACGACCGCAGATACAAGGATGCGGCGGACGTCATCGCAGAGGACATCCGAAAGATCTACGGCACCGACCTTGACTCGGCATACAAGTTCAAAAAAACCAAGATCGAGACGAAGCGCCTCAGTCTGGACAGCCTGACGGTCGGGTCCGTCAAGCTCACAAACGGAACGCCGTACTCCATGCAGTTCATGAACCTCCTGAACATGATCCTCCAACTCCCCGCCTACAAATCGTTCAACAAAAAGGGGTTCGTCTCGGCCGAGATCAAGTCGGACATCACATCGAGCTTTGTCCCGACGGAGTTCAAGTTCGGCAAGAGTTTCCGGGTCAGGCCGCTCACCAAGCACATGGGACAGAAATTCTACATGCTGGTCGACCCGTGGAAGCTCGAGGACGGGTGCAATGTCATTCCACCCGGCGACTACGACACCACGAACGGCCCGCTTGGCACGTGCACAAACGCCAGTGGCGGGGGTGAGTCACTTCTGCACAAGCAGGTCGGCCGTCTCTCTTACCTGGGATTCTCCGCCCCCGCGCTCGGCGGCGCCGGAAACATCCTCGGCGCCGGCGCCATGAACCCGTTTGCGGTGCGGGTGGCCTCCGTCAACTTCCTCGAGGACTCGACTTCCGGGAAAGACGGCCGCAGCAAACTGTCGGTCGATGGCGGCGAGGACCAGTTTTACACCGCCCCGTACTGCAACGAGGGAGGCATAGGCGGTGCGGGCCCGTGCAGCGGCCCGTATCTGGATGCGTTCATGTCGCGCGGGGACCACTTCATGGGATGCCCCAAAGAGCAGTACGACGGCAAATGGGATTGTGAGTACAAAAAGTTGAATCCGTAGATTGCGGGTCTTGCCCGCGGGAAAAGGGCACGGGGCATCGGCGATGGAGAGGGACAAACAATTGAACGCACAAGAACGGACAGGGTTGCTCCGGACGGCCGGAACCGCCCTCGTAGGCCTTTGCATTGTCTCCGCCGGGCTTCTGCTCGGCGGGGTGCGGCACGACCTCGAAGCCGTCGCGGACGGCGACCCGGGGGCGCACTACTTTTCGCACGAGATGCCGCGCATGCCGGGCGCGCGGGAGGCTCCGCTGGGGGCGGGGCTGTCGTTTAACAACATGCCGCTTGAGGTTTCGTTTTTCCAGACCGAAAAGCCCGTGGCCGAAGTGCGGGAGTTCTACCTTGCGAAGTTTGCCGCAATGAAGCTTTCGACATCCGTCACCGACGGCGGCGACGAGGGCGCGGTGGTGTACGGGAACGACACCCAAAAGAAGGTCCAGCGGATCATCTCGATCCAGCGCAGGGGCGGCGCGACGTTTGTCTTCCCGGCGCAGGTCCCGTTGCTCGCCGTCCCCTCTTTTGCGCCGCCCGAAAACCTTGACGTCGCGCTCATGCCGGGGGCCTCGGGTTTTGTCCAGATCGGCTCGTCCGACTACGGGCGCCCCTCGCGCCTCATCATGTGGCACCACGAAAAAGAAACCCAAGCCGTGGCCGCGTTTGTCAAGGACGAGATGAAGCGGCTCGGCTGGGCCGAGGCCGAGGGCGGCGGGCCGTCGCTTATGGGGACGGTGCTCGAGTTTTCGCGCCCCGGCGGGTCCGCCACGTTCACGGTCTTCAGGCAGAAGACCGAAGGTCCGACGTCGGTCGTGGCGAACGTCCAGGGGCGGGCAGCTTTCGACTCGCGCCCGACGACCGGTGAAAGATGACGACCGGACAGAAACAATCGACACCGTGCTTTCGACTCTCGGCTCGCGCCTCGTGCCTCGCGCCTCGTACCTCGCGCCTCGCCGCCGGCGAGCGCGGCCAAGCGATGGCGGAGTACGCCATCATCTCCTTTGCTCTCCTGGTCAGTTCCATCACCCTCGGCCACTTCTTCCTCCCGGTCCTCATGGACGCATACCAGTTCTACTTTGACCAGTTCTACTTCATGCTGAACCTCCCCATTCCGTGATCCGCTGGACAAAATTCGCCATCTACGCTGCGTTCACGGTTGCGGGGATCGGGCTTGTCTATTCGAAGATCTCCGCCGACCTCCGCGCAGGCGGCGCAACGTGGGCAGAACGGGTTTCGATCGGAGCCTGGGGACTTGCGGGGTTGTACCTTGTCGCGTACGCCTTCGTCCTCGCGTCCGAGGCGGCAATGGGCCGGCGGCACCGGCTGGTTTTTGACGTCGCGGCGTTTGTGGTATTCTGCGCCGCGCTCGTCGGAAGGATGCTCGGAGCATAACAGAGGGACAAATGAAAGCCTCGTACCATGTCGCTTGCACCGTGGCGGCGTTGATGTTTAGCCCGGCCCCGGTTCGTGCGGAGGGCGAACAGACCTGCACGCTCTATCCGCGGCCAAAGGCGGCCGCGAAGGCCGGCGACTGGGTCGAGTACCGCATGACCGGCAAGGTGCCGGCAACGATGCGCATGGCCGTGACCGGAGTCGAGGGCACGGGCGAAAACGCGCTGTACTGGCTCGAAGTTTCGATGAGCGACGCGTTCCAGAAAGGCGTGGTCAAAAGCCTGCTTGTAGGCGACCCGCTCACACCAAAAAAGGTCAAGCGCATCATCATGAAGACGGGGTCGACGCCTGCGATGGAGATCCCTCCCTCGATGATCGCCAAGATCGACCTTGCGAAGAATCCGCTCCAGGCCCAGGGGCCGTGCGCGGCGAACCCGGGCTCAGGCGTCGCTGTCCCCACGGAGGAAAAGGCCGTCATCGCCGGCAAGACCGTGGGTGTGCGGGTCTCCCGGGTCGAGCGTGACGGAAAGAAGCTCGTCTTCAAGCACAGCGACGGGGTCCCGCTCACCGGCCTCGTCTTTGCCGACTTCGGCGCGCAGAAGGTCGAACTCACCGGTTTCGGCCACGACGCCAAAACGCAGATCACCGAAGAGCCCGTCCCGCTCGAGCAGGCAATGCCGGGAATCACCGACCTGCCTCCCCCGGCAGCCCCGGCAACCCGGTAATCTTGCAACCCCCATTCGATTCTGTTACTTTTTCACTGTTGGGCGGGTTTCGCGGCACATCCGGAGGGTCACGGTGAACACATCAATACGATGGCTCGCTTTGCCGGTCGCGGCGATTGTGGCCGGGTCTTTTTGCGCGTGCTCCGAGGACACGTTCGAGTCGATCCCGCCGGACATCTCGATCTACGAGAGCGACCCCTCGACCGAGATGCAAAAACTCGACTTCGGCTCGGTGCCCGAAAGAATCCCCTTCCGCAAGACGTTCTTCGTCCGAAACAAGATCGAGCACGCGATGGATCTCACGTTTTCGCTTTCGCTTCTGGACACGTCGGGAAAGCCGGCCTCGGGCAACACAGTGACGTTCTCGCCCGCCGAGGGCATTGTCAAGGGCGGCGAGGCGATCCCTGTGACGGCCACCTTCACCCCGCCGGCGGCGCAGCAGTACACGTTCAAGATGCACGTCGAGACCAACGCCCGCACGACCTCAAAGAAGAAGTTCGACATCCCCGTCGCCGGGAGCGGGATGACGCCCAAGATCGTCATCGAGATCGACGGGGACGTCCCCGAGGACCCCGTTCTCGACTTCGGCGACGTCTACGTCTACTCGTCGCTCCCGAAGGAGGCAACGGTCAGAAACGACGGGACCGGCACGCTCACAATATCGAGCGTCTCCGCGAGCAATACGGAAGGCGCATTCCAGATCCTCGACCCGCCGCTCCCCACGGCAGAAAACCCCATCAAGATCGAGCCGAAGAAGTCCGTCCTGTTCACCGTGACCTTCTCGCCGGTTGCCGTGCAGGCGTACAAGGGGACGTTCACGCTCAACAACGACGACGCGACCAACCGCGCCGCGTCCATAGAGGTTCTGGGCAACGGGGTCCCCACCCCGGTCAACGGCCCGCCCGTGGCCAACGTGGTCTGCCCCGAGGGCGGGATCATGCTTCCCGTCCCCGGCGAGGTCGAGCTTGACGGCACCGGCTCGACCGACAAGGACGGGGACATCCTCACGTACAAGTGGTCCCTCAAGGAGAACATGGCCCCCGAGGGGAGCGACTACTGCTTCGACTGCAACCGCGGCCAGCTCACGCACCACAAGGAGAGCAACAAGGACAAGCCGAAGTTCTTCGGCGACCTCGTCGGCGACTACACGGTGCAGTTAATCGTGAACGACGGGCACAACCACGACAGCGACCCGCCCGCCGAGTGTGTCATCCACGGCTACGCCGCCCAGCAGCTCCACATCGAGCTCCTCTGGGACAACCCGGTGACCGACGTCGACCTCCACCTCGTGAACTTCAGCGACGGGATCGTCTTCAACCCCGCCGAGACCGGCGGGCTCTTCACCTGCCCCTGCGACTGCAACACCAACCGCAACCGCAACCCCGACTGGGGCCTCCGCATCCCGTACGTCGCGGGCTGCACGAATCCCAACGGGAACGCTTGCGACCTCGAGTGCTCACCGACCTTCGACCAGTCGTGCAAGATCGACCCCAACGACCCCGCGACCGCCCGCAACCCCGACTGCTACAAGGGCGGCGACAGGTGCGTGCTCACGTGCGAGCCCGACGCGGCCGATCAGTTCCTTGAGGACGCCCAGGACGACAACCCGAAGCTCGACATCGACGACACCAAGGGCTATGGCCCCGAGAACATCAACATCGTCAAACCCTCCGAAGGCCTCTACCGGATCTTCGTACACTACTTCGACGACTACGGCACCGGCAACACCGGCTCCACCGTGCGGCTGTACATCAACGGCAAAACGAAGCCCGAGTGGAAGTTCGGTCCCAAGGTTTTGTCCAACGGCGGCCAGCTCTGGGAGGTCGCGCTGGTCCAATGGCCGGCGGACGACAACGACGACGCGATCGTCACCGCGGTCGACGCCGTGCGCGACGCCAGCCCCGTCATCGGCGCGACGTGCAGGCTCCCGACGGACGGCGGCACCGATGACGCGGCCGCCGATGCCGCGGCTGATTCGGGCGCCGACGCCGGCACACCCGACGCCGAAGTGCCCGATGCCGGGACCGCCGACGCGGGCGCCGCAGACTGACAACAAGGACCAGAGCAGTTGAGGAGTGTAGGGGTGAAGGGGTGGAGTCTGTTGCCGATTGTTGCCCGGAGGCACCGTTGAAACCGCTCTACATTATCGACGCCACGTCGTACATCTACCGCGCGTTCTTCGCCATACGGCGCCTGAGCACGTCAGACGGGCGGCCCACCAACGCCATCTACGGCTTCATCTCGATGCTCTCGCGCGTCTACAAGGACTTCGACCCCGAGCGCGTTTGCCTCGTGTTTGACGCCAAGGAGAAGACCTTCAGACACAAGATGTACCCCGCATACAAGGCCACGCGCAGCGCGCCGCCCGAGGGTTTGGTCGAGCAGATCCCCGCCGTCCACGAGATCGCCAAAGCGTTTTGCGTCCCCGTCCTATCGGTCCCGGGTTTCGAGGCCGACGACGTCATCGGGACGCTCGCCGCCCGCGAGGCCGCCGCGGGCCGGGAATGCGTCATCATCACCGGCGACAAGGACCTCATGCAGCTCGTGAGCGATCGCGTGACTCTCTACGACACCATGAAGGAGCAGCGCACCGACACCGCGGGGGTCCGCGCGCGCTTCGGGGTCGGGCCCGCGCACGTGGCCGACGTGCTGGCGCTCGCGGGGGACTCATCCGACAATATCCCGGGTGTGCGCGGGGTCGGCGAGAAAACGGCGACCGGCCTCGTGTCGAGGTACGGCCGCGTCGAGGAGATCTACGCCGACCTCTCGCGCGTTGAAAACGTGAAACTGCGCGAAAAGCTCGAGGCATCGCGCGAAGACGCGCTTCTTTCAAAAAAGCTCGCCACGATCGTGACGGACGTCCCGCTCGATCTGGCCGAAGACGCCCTTGCCGCGCGGCCCCCCGACCGCGAGCGCATAGAGGAGATCCTCCGCCGTTTCGAGATCACCAAGGTCCCCCTCCCGGGCCCCGCGCGGGCGCCGGAGGGACCGCGGGCCGCGGGCGCGGACAGCGCAGAGAAGAAGATCCGCGCCCTCGCGGAACGCGACTACGTCACGGTGCTCGACATGCAGGCCCTTGGCGAGGCCCTCGCGGCTGTGCGCGCGGCGGAGATTGTCTCGATTGACACTGAGACGACGTCGGTCGAACCGGTGCGCGCGGCGCTCGTCGGCGTCTCGCTTGGCGTCGGGGGTGGGCGGGCGTTCTACATCCCAATCGCGCACCTTGGGCTTGACGCGCCGCGTCAACTCCGCTGGGAGGACGTGCGCGGCCCGCTTGCGGAAGCGCTCGACAAAAAGGCCCTGGCCGCGCAGAACGCCAAGTACGACCTGATAGTGCTTTCGCGCCACGGTCTCCCGCTAAAGATCGGCGACGACACCATGATCGTTTCGTACCTTCTGGACCCCGAGGCCCAAAGCCACGGCCTTCGCGCGCTTGCCAGGCTCTACCTGAGCTACGATATCTTGAGCTTCGACGAGGTGGTCGGAAAGCGCCAAAAGGAAGGCGCGTTTGCCGATCTGCCGGTCGACATCGCGTCGCGCTACTCGTGCGAGGATGCCGACGTGACACACAGGCTCAGGGACGCCCTCCTGCCGAAGCTCACCGGACCCCTTCTGGCGCTGTACCGCGAAGTCGAGATGCCGCTTGTGCCCATCCTCGCCCGCATGGAGATGGCGGGCATGCGGGTGGACCCGAAGCGACTTGAGGCCCTCTCGGCCGAGCTCGGAGCTTCAATGAAACGGACCGCCGAAGAGATCTTCGCGGCCGCCGGGACCGAGTTCAACATCGGGTCGCCGCGCCAGCTCGCCGACGTCCTTTTCAACCGCCTCGGGCTCCGCACGGTCAAAAACACCAAGACCGGCCCGTCCACCGACTCGGAGGTGCTCGAGGAGCTCGCGGCCGAGCATGAACTTCCCGGAAAGGTCCTGGCATACCGGTCGTTCCAGAAGCTCAAGGACACGTACCTCGATGCGTTCCCCGCGCTCGTCAACCGAAAAACGGGGCGTATCCACTGCAGCTTCAACCAGACGGTCACCGCCACCGGCAGACTCTCGTCTTCCCAGCCGAACCTGCAGAACATTCCCATCCGGACGCCCATCGGAAGGATGATCCGCGAGGCGTTCTGCGCCCCGGACGGGCGAACGCTCATATCGGCCGACTACTCGCAGATCGAACTCCGCGTGCTCGCACACCTATCGGGCGACAAGACGCTCTTGCGCGCGTTCGAAAACGGCGAGGATATCCATGCGCGAACCGCGTCCGAGGTCTTTGGCGTCGAGATCGGCAGGGTAACGTCCGACCAGCGCCGGGCGGCCAAGACCATCAACTTCGGGATAGTCTACGGGATGGGCGCGTTCAGACTCGCCCGCGAGCTCGGGATCAAGCGCACCGAAGCGCAGGAGTACATCGACAGCTACTTCGCGCGGATCCCGGGCGTGCGCCGGTACCTCGACTCGATCATCTCAAATGCCCGCGCCGAGGGGTCGGTCAAAACCATCACCGGACGTGTACGCTACGTCCCGAACCTCAACTCCCGGAACCCCCAGGCCCGGCAGGGCGCCGAACGCGTCGCGACGAATACCCCCATCCAGGGGAGCGCCGCGGATATCATGAAGCTTTCGATGATCCGCCTTGACGGCACGGTTTCGCGAAAGGCCGATCTCCTCTTACAGGTCCACGACGAGCTGGTGTTCGAGGTAGACGCCCAAGACGCCGGTACTCTGGCCGCGGAGATTCGCAAAACGATGGAGACGGCCGTGTTGCTTTCGGTCCCATTAAAGGTCGACGTGGGGACGGGGAAAACCTGGGCGGATGCCCACTGATGTTCGTGGCGGGTGGGGCGGAATCGCCCCCCGGGGAAAACCCTAGAGCTTCGCAACAGAAAACCCAACAAAATCGGACTTGACAACGTATGTTAACAGATGTAGCATTACGTTGCGTTGCTGTTAACTCGGCCGTGGAGACGCCATGAAAAAGGTCATTTTGCTCTACAACGACTATCTTGAAATCTACAGCCGGCTTGAGGCCTGCCCGGGCGAGCTCGAGGAGGTATTCAGTGCCGTCGAAGCCATCCAGGAATCTCTCGAAAACCTAGACTTCGACGTAGTCCCCGTTTCGAGCACCAAGCTCAACATGGAGCTTCTGGCCTTGCTCAAGAAAAACAGGCACCTCCCGGTGTTCAACCTGTGCGAGTCCCTCGAGGGCGACAGCGAAAAGGAAAAGATACTGCCGGAGTTCATGGAAAAACACGGGATTGTCTATACCGGGAGCGGGCCGGGCGCCATCGAAACCTGCCTGGACAAGTTCGCCGTCAAAAAGGTCTTCCAAAGGCACGGGATTCCTACGCCCGGGGCATCGCTCATCAAGAGCGCCGTCAGAAATGGGCATTTCAGGAACATCAACTTCCCGCTGATAATCAAGCCGGTCCACGAGGACGCATCCATAGGGATCGCCCCGGCATCGGTCGTCCAAAACGAAAGAGATGCTCTCGACAGGGCCAGGTACCTGATCCGGGAGCTCGAGCAGCCCGCGATGGCCGAGGAGTTCATCGAGGGCCGCGAGATCTCGGTCGCCGTGTGGGGCAATTTCCCGCCCACACCGGTCGAGTCCTCGGAAATAGACTTTTCCGAACTCCCCCCGGAACTTCCAAAGATTGTCACCTACAACTCGAAATGGAACAAGGAATCCCCGGAATACTGCGGCACCAAGCCCATCTGCCCCGCCAGGATTGACGAAGACCTCAAGGCCCGCGTGTTCGACATCGCGGTCCGGGCGTTTGCAGCCACGGGCTGTCGGGACTACGGGCGCGTGGACATGCGCGTATCCAAGGCCGGCCAGCCCTATGTGGTGGACGTGAACCCCAACCCCGACCTCTCACCCGACGCCGGGTTTTTCCGCTCGGTATCGTCCAAAGGCCTCGATTTCACGCAGATGGTCGGCAAGATTATGGGCTTTGCCGAGGAGCGCGCCGAGCGGGCTGTTGGCGCCCGCGCCCCCGTGACCAAGCCCGCCGTCAAAAAGGCCGTTGCCGTGCGGAACTGACCGCGTTCCGAAAAACCGCCTTTGCGCCCTTTGTGCCTTCGCCTCGCACTCAGCGCTCAGCACTTTTTTTAGCCTGTGTTTAGCCTGTTGCATCTTCGGCAGCCGTGGCATAGAATTTCCGCCGGAATGAAAAACAGGCCAAAAACCTTCGTCGTTCTTGTCGCTTCCGTGGCGTGGGCCTACGCGTGCTCGGGCGGTGAGGGGACCGGGACGCCGGCGGACGTAGGCGGCGGCCGAAAGGTCTGCCGCGGCGACTCGGAGTGTCCGCCTGGACAGAAGTGCCAGGGCGGTTACTGCGCCGAGCCGTCAAACGCCCAGTGTACGTCCAACTCCGACTGCGGCGGAGGCATCTGCGGCCTCATCACCAATACCTGCACACCAGGAAGCGTCGATGCGGGCGACGCGTCGTTGCCTGCCGACGCCGGGACCGACGTTGAAGAGGCCCCCGACGGCGGCGAAGACGCAGGGGCGGGTGATGCGGGGTTCGACAGCTCCCTGAACTCGGGCCCAGTCGAGGACTCCGCCTATGATGCGGGGATGCCCGAAGACGTGGGGGGCGAAATCGACGGCAGCGCGGGTTTCGACGCCGGCCTCCCGGGCCCGTGCACAAGGATCTGCGATTGTCCTCAGGGATACTACTGCGACATGAACAGCCTGCAATGCGCGCAGGCGGCCACGCGGCGGTTCTATTGCTGCGAAAAGTACGGGTGCCCGACCGGCCACACCTGCGAGCACATCGCCGGAACGCTCGGTTTCTGCCCCGCGACAAACGGGAGGTGTTCTTCGACCTGCGACTGCCCGCAAGGCTACGTCTGTACCGGCGGCCGGTGCAGCAAAGGCGCCCAGCCTGTGTATTGCTGCACCAGACTCGGATGCCCCAAGAACGCGGGTTGCGAAGACCCCTACGGCCAGCAGTCGATGTGCCCGGACCAAACAGGATGGGAGTGCACGAACAACTGCGATTGCATGCAGCAGCACGTCGAATGCACTCCCGAACACAAGTGCCTCGCCAACGACCAGGCGACGCACTGCTGCGACCTCCCGAACTGCACGAGCGGCTCCGAGTGCGTCAAGGCCGACGGCCTAACCTTGGATGTCTGCGGCCAGTGCGGCAACGACTGCGACTGCCCGCAAGGCTACCCGTGCATGGGCAACGAGTGCATCATGGCGTTTCAATCGCCTTTCTACTGTTGCGAAAAGCCCGACTGTCCCGCGGGGCAGGATTGCACCGACCGGAACGACAACATGGGTTCCTGCCCAGGCGCGCCGGGACAGTGCTTCACGGATTGCGACTGCCCCCAGGGTTTCACATGCAAGGCGGGGACGTGTGACGAGGACATTACGTTGCCGGCGTACTGCTGCGACCGGCCAAACTGCCCGGAGTACGATGCCTGCACCGACAAGTGGGGAAACCCCGGCAAATGTCCCAAAATCGAGATCTGACACCGCGCCCCGCCGGGGCGGCGCCCCGTTTCACGTGAAACAGGTAACGGGGAATCCAAAACGCGGGCAATCCCAATGCTGGAACCGCGGCGGGCACGGAGAGGTCGAACGGTTTGGAAGACACTTTTGACATCGCCGTAGTCGGCGCAGGCCATGCCGGCTGCGAGGCGGCCCTGGCGGCGGCCCATCTGGGATGTTCGGTCCTTCTGGTGACGCTCGACCTCGGGAAGGTCGCGACCATGTCGTGCAACCCCGCCGTCGGAGGGATTGGCAAGGGCCACATTGTCAAAGAGATTGACGCGCTCGGCGGCGCCATGGGCCTTGCCGCAGACCACGCGGGCATCCAGTTCCGGCTACTCAATCGTTCGAAGGGCCCGGCTGTGCGCGGCACCCGCTGCCAGGCCGACATGAAGGAATACTCGGATTACATGGCCGGCCTTCTTGTGAAGAACCCGGGCATTGCGCTTGCGGCCGGAGAGGTCACGAACATCTCGCTGCGCGGGGTTGGCTTCGAACTCGAACTCGCGCCCATGGCGGGCGCTCGCGCCGCCGGTGCGCCTGCCCCTTCGGGTCGGCTCCTTGCCAGGACGGTTGTCGTGACCACAGGGACTTTTCTCGACGGCCTGATGCATACCGGGCTTCAAAACCGGCCCGGCGGCCGCCTGGGCGACCCCGCGAGCAGGTGGCTCCCGGCCGGACTGCGGGCGCTCGGGTTCGAACTCGGCAGGCTCAAGACCGGGACCTGCCCGCGGCTGGACGGCTCGACCATCGATTTCGACGCGATGCGGAGACAAGACGGCGAAGACCCGCCGCCAATGTTCTCGTTCCTCTCGGTCGAGCCGCAGCTTCCCCAACGTCCCTGCCATCTGACTTCGACAACCCCGGCAACCCACACCGCCGTCCGAAAGGGCCTGGACCGTTCGCCGCTTTTCTGCGGAATCATCAAGGGCCGCGGTCCCCGTTACTGCCCTTCCATCGAAGACAAGGTCGTGCGATTCCCCGGCCGTGACCGCCACGTTGTGTTCGTCGAGCCCGAAGGCCTCGGGACGGACGAATACTATCCCAACGGGATCTCCACGAGCCTCCCCGAAGACGTCCAGATAGAGATGGTCCACACTATCCCGGGGCTCGAAAACGCAAAGATCCTCAGGTTTGGGTATGCGGTGGAATACGATTTCGTGTTTCCGACCCAACTATTCGCGTCCCTGATGGCGAAAATCGCGCCGGGCCTTTTCCTTGCCGGACAGATAAACGGCACCAGCGGCTACGAGGAGGCGGCGGGGCAGGGGCTCATGGCGGGGTTGAACGCCGCACGTTTCGTGCGCGGCGAGCCGCCGGTGATCTTGCGGCGCGATCAGGCATACATCGGCGTGATGATCGACGACCTCGTGACTGCCGGCACGACCGAGCCATACCGCATGTTCACCTCACGCGCCGAACACAGGATGTCACTTCGCGAGGACAACGCCGACGTCCGGCTCACGCCGCTGGGCCGGCAGATAGACCTGGTCGACGACGCCCGCTGGGACGCATTCAACGAAAAGGCCGAAAGGGTGCGCGCCGTTCAGGCCCGCCTCCGGACGCAACGCGTTCCGGACGGAATCGGGACCGTCCCGGCCTACGACCTCCTCCGCCGCCCCGGCGTCCGCTACCGTGATGTCTGCGGCCCCGCCATGGAATCGTCGGGGAACTCGACCCTCGATCGGGCTGTGGAAAACGCTGTCGAGATCCTGGTGAAATTCGAGGGCTACATCGAACGCGAGCGCCAAAGGGCGGGCAAAATCGCCGACATGGACGGCGTGGCCATTCCCGAGCTTCTGGACTACAAGTCTGTCCCCGGCCTCTCGCGCGAGGTTGTCGAAAAGCTCTCAGCGATCCGTCCGGCAACCCTCGGTCAGGCGGCCAGGATCCCAGGGATGACGCCCGCCGCTGTCTCGATGGTTGCGATATTCCTGGCCCGGATTCGGAGTGTTTCACGTGAAACCTAGGCAACTTATTGAAAATATTAAGGAAATGGCTGGGCGCGCCCGCTTCGAGACCCTCAATCCGTTGATCGGGCCGATCCGCGCGCATGCCGAAACCCTTGCGGAATGGTCGGTGGTGTTCAATCTTACCGGCCCCGGGACCGACGAGCAGGCCGCCGAGTCGCTCTATTTCGACTCGCTCATCGTCGCCGGTCATCTCGCGAAGGCCCTGGCGGGGTGCGTCCGGATCGACGATGTAGGTTCGGGCGCGGGGTTCCCCGCCCTTTTCCTTCCTCCGCTTTTTGCCGCAGAGGTATCGTTCGTCCTGCACGAGGCACGCCGGAAGAAGGCAAGCTTTTTGAGATTCGCGGCGCGCTCGATGGGGCTTGCAAACGTCGTGGTGTCCAACCGGCGCGTGGAAGCGGGTTCGTTTGCGTCCGACGCGGTCCTCTCGCGAGCAACACTCCCCCCGAAAGACTGGCTTGCGCTTGCGGCAACACTCATCCGGCCGGGCGGGCGGGCGGTCCTCCTGAAAACCGGCCACGGCGGCGCCGGCGGGATCGTGACCCCAAAAAACCTCGTTCATGAAAGCACTTTCGAGTACACCCTCCCCCTCTCGGGCAGGGAGCGCGCGGCTGTGGTATACGTCAGCCGGGCGACCCGTTGACGGCCGCGGAGATTCGGATGACCCGGGTCCTTGCCAAAAAAGTGCCTGCATATGTCAGATCGCTGGTCAAATTCCTTTGGCGTCACGGGATCATCGCGTACCCCGTCGGGGGCGGCGTTCGCGACCTTCTTTTGGGACGTGACGCCCCGGAGTGGGATCTCGCCGCTTCGGCCTCTCCCGACACGCTGATGTCCGCGCTCCCCAAGACCGTCCCCACGGGCCTGAAACACGGCACCGTGACGGCGCTCTGGGAGAAGCGCTCGCTCGAGATCACCTCGTTTCGGACCGAGTCGGCGTACTCCGACGGCCGCCGCCCCGACGAAGTTCGTTTCGGCGTCACGTTGGAAGAAGATCTCTCGCGCCGCGACTTTACCATCAATGCGATGGCAATCGACCTTCGGGCCGGCCGGATCGTGGATCCGTTTGGCGGCCGACGGGATCTTGCACGCCGGCTCATCCGTTGCGTTGGCGATCCGCGCCTGCGTTTTTCCGAGGACGGCCTGCGCCCGCTCCGGGCGATCCGGTTCGCCACCGTCCTGGGCTTTGCGATCCACCCCGCCACACGCCGGGCCATCCAAAAAACGATCGAAATATTAAAAAAGGTCTCGGCCGAGCGCGTGCGCGACGAGATCCAAAAGATGCTTCTGGCGCCGCGCCCGTCGCGGGGTTTCGAAATCATGCGGCGCACCGGCCTCCTCTTCGAGGTGCTGCCGGAGGTCCTTGAAGGCGCAGGCGTACGCCAGAACCGCTGGCACCGCCATGACGTGTACCGCCACGGATTGCGGGCGCTCGACGAGTCGAAGGGACCGCCACTGCTTCGGCTCGCGGTCCTCCTGCACGACGTCGCAAAGCCGCGTTGCATCGGCGGCGAGGGGCCCGACCACACTTTCTACGGCCACGACAAGGCGTCGGCCGCTATGGCTGAAGAGATTCTGATGCGCCTCAGATTTTCAAAAAGGGAGACCGAGACGGTTTCTTCCCTCATCGCGCACCATATGTATTTTTACTCGCCCGAGTGGAGGGACGGCACGGTACGCAGGTTCGTGTCGCGGGTCGGACCGGACCTCGTGCCGCAGATCCTCGAACTCCAGCGCGCAGACATCATCGCGCACGGGGTGGGCAAAAAGGCGGCGCTTGCGCGTCTCGAAATGCTCGCCCGCAGGATCGAGGTCCTGTCGCGCAAGACAATGGCCCTCAAAACAACCGACCTCGCAGTCAACGGAAACAACGTCATGCGCGCGCTTCGGATCGGCCCCGGGCCGCGCGTGGGGGCGGTCCTTTCGGGCCTCCTCGATCGCGTCATGGACAACCCGTCTCTGAACACCCGCAAGGCCCTGCTCGACCTGATCCGAAAGGAGAGGTAGCCAACGCGCATGGAACGCAAGAGGCTCAAGACGATCGTGTTCCTCGCCGCGATGGCGGCCATATTGGCCACGTTTGTCCTCCTGTCCATCTTCGACCAGCCGCCCAGGATGCCCGCCGACACGGATCACCCCCGTCATTCCATCGAGTCGTCATGCGTCCAATGCCATCATCCCGCCGGATCCAAACCGCTCAATCCCCACCACACCGAGCGGCGCTCGTGCCTCAAGTGCCACAAGGCCCCGTGACGACCGCGCGGTCACGCTTGACACGCGCGCGGCGGGGCGACACAATCGCGCCGTGCAAAGGGACCTCTTCACGGACACGGCGCGCCACATATTCACGGTAAGCGAACTCACGCGCGCCGTGCGCGGCGCCGTCGAGCGCGCCTTCCCTTCGGTATGGGTGTCAGGGGAGATCTCGAACTTCCGCGCCCCCACGGGCGGGCACATGTATTTCACACTCAAGGACGCCTCGTCGCAAATCCGGGTGGTGTTTTTCAAGGGCGCCAACCGCCACCTCAAGTTCACCCCGGCCGACGGCATGGAAGTGGTCGCCCAGGGCCGGCTCTCGGTGTACGAACCGCGCGGCGACTACCAGTTGATTTGCGAAGGGATCGAGCCAAAGGGTATCGGGGCGCTGCAGGCGGCTTTCGAGGAACTCAAGTTGCGTCTCGAGTCGGAGGGCCTTTTTGACGCATCCCGGAAAAGGCCGCTCCCCGTTTTTCCGTCAGTCGTGGGACTCATCACCAGCCCGACCGGCGCCGCAATGAGCGATTTTTTGAAGACCGCGGCCCGGCGGTTCTCGGGCGTCCACGTGCTCGTCCATCCCGCCCGCGTGCAGGGCGCCTCGGCTGCGGCCGAGGTCATCGCGGCGCTTGGCTGGTTCAACGATCACCGTGCCGCCGACGTCGTGGCCATCGTCCGCGGGGGCGGGTCGATCGAGGACCTCTGGCCTTTTGACGAAGAGGCGCTCTGCCGCGCGATTGCCGGATCCGGTATCCCCGTCGTGACCGGCATCGGACACGAAACCGATTTCACACTCGCCGACTTCGCCGCCGACGCGCGCGCCCTGACCCCAACCGACGCCGCCCGGCTTGCAGTCCCCGATGCCGGGAAACTTCGCGAAAAGATTTTGTCCCTTCGGGACGACGCGGAATCCGCGCTTTCGCGCACCCTGGGCGGCCTGCGCCTTGAGCTTGAGAGGCGGACGTCTTCACTCGACCGCTCGCGCAACATCGTCGACGAGGTACGGCAGGAGATCGAGGATCGGGCCGAGGCAATGTCCAGGTCGGCGCTCTCGATCATCCACCGGGACCGGGGCCACCTATCCGACGTCATGCGCAGGGCTTCCGAGAACCACCCGCGCCAGCGCGTAGCGCTCGCCCGAGCCCGGTTCTTGGACCTTTCCCGGCGGATGGACACCTCGACGCGTGTTGTGCTCCGCGACAGGCGCCGGCGGCTCTCCGACTCCGCCCGACTGCTTGAGGGGCTGAGTCCCCTTGCCGTCCTCGACCGGGGCTATAGCCTAGTCCACGACGCGTGCGGAAGGATCGTTTTGGACTCGGAAACCCTGCGGGCGGGGGACAACGTGTCACTCAGGTTTGCACGCGGCGGGGCGGACGCCACGATCACTTTGACGCGCAAATGACGCAGAAGCCGGCCCGTCCGGCTACCCCCCCGCCGCCACCGGGGTCACAAAGAGCTTGTTCCCGTTGTTGATCACCCGGAGCTTCCCGTCGCCGCGCGCGGCCCGCTCATCGACCCAAGCCTGTATCGACTCCGCTTTTCGAAATCCGGCCGACTCCAGGAGTCCCGCGTCGAGACCGCAAAAAAGGTGCATTCTGATCCGGTTCGCCTTGAGAAGCTTGAGCACCCGGTCGGTCTTCCAAAGATAGAGTTCGAAGGCTCGTTCGATCTCGCTCGCGCAGGCTTCCAGCGGCATGTCGCGAAAGCGCACGAGATTGTCCCAGAACAGCGCCTTCGATTTGCCGTCCGGCGCAAGGCCTCGAACCTCCGGCGGCAAATCCTCACGCCCGTTGCAAGGGGCCACGACAAGCGCCTCTCCCCCGTCCTCGATGGCGCCCTTGAGCGCCATGTCAAAGCAATTCTGGACCCCGTACAACGCCTGCGAGGCCGGCGGGCCGCCGGGCGAGATGACGACATACCGGGTTCTCTCGACCTCGTACGCGCCGAGCTTGTCCGCGACCCCGGTCATCTCCTGCGTTACAAGATCCGGGTTCCCCGCGCGCACCCAGTATATGGTATCTTTCTCGCTCACCATGTCGAGCGCGAACGTGTCCACGGCACGCTCCACCAGACGCCCGTCCGGCGAGAGCCAGTGGCGTTCCGACAGCTTCCGGCCGTCCCGGGCGTCAATGGCAAACGGGTTGAAACGCCGCGACTCGACCGCGTGCCACGGGCTCCTTCCGGCGAACGCGTTCTCGTGGTCTAGCGAGTTTTTGTGATTTTTCTCAATGGTGCGCCGCGAAGAGAGCCCGGGAATGATCTGTTTGTCGACGGTGGAATAGCCAGCCATGTAGTGATGTTTCGACTCGTGGCCGTAAACGCGCAAGTCCGTGCCGAGCCATTCCTTGTTGACCAACACCTGGGTCCCGCCGGGCGTCTGCCCGATCCCTACGAATTCGGATCTGTCGCAGTCATGAAGCACCTGCTTCGCGGGAACCGAAAGACCTGCGAGGAGTTTTTCAACGTGCGGCTTGAGGTTGCGGGCGTACACGGCGGGGTCGTGCGAGCCGGTTGCCACAAAAACCCGCAGATCCGAAGGCCTCCCGGCCAATACTTCATTGACCAACGCCTCCGCGATCTCCTTCTGGAGGCCCGCGCGGAATTCGTCGGAGATCACGATGCCCACGCAGCGGCCCGCTGCCATCTCGCGGAGCTTGGGCCGCGCGAAGGGAATCGAAAGCGCTTCACTGATTTCTTCGGCGGCGGGTTTCGGCGAGGCGCCGGTCTTGCGCGTATCCAGCACCGGGCCGGCAAGAAATGCCCGCGGGACGTCAAACTCCACGAACTCTTTTCCATAGGCCAGCCGCACATGTTCCCTGTCCATCGGGACCTCCGTGAACAAAGCCGCTCGGGATAATAGCACGATCCCGGCAATTGTCTAACTATTTCGGGGAGTTGTAAGGAAAAGGAGGGATTCGATGTTCCCGTCGGCGCCCGCGATGGGCGAGGCAATTTTTCCGCACACGGTCATTCGATGCTCCCGCGCCATCGCCTCGACGGCCGACACCGCCTCATCCCGGAGCGCCGGGTCGCGGACGATCCCGCCCTTGCCGACCTTGCCCCTGCCAACCTCAAACTGCGGCTTGACGAGCGCGACCACGTCGGCCGCCGGCGGAAGGCATTTGGCGAGCGGCGGGATTATCAGGCGAAGCGAGATAAAAGAAACGTCCACAACCGCGATATCGCAGGCGAACGGGAGATCCTCCGGAACGATCTTCCTGGCGTTGAAACGGTCGCGCACGACGACGCGCGGGTCGGCCCGGAGTTTTTCGGCAAGCTGCCCGCGCCCCACGTCCACGCAAAACACCCTGTGCGCGCCGCGCGAAAGCAGGCAGTCGGTGAACCCGCCTGTCGAGGCGCCCACATCAATCGCCGAACGCCCCGTAACGTCGATTCCGAACGCGTCGAGAGCGGCCGCCAGTTTGACTCCGCCCCGGGACACGAACGGCCCCCGCACGCCGGTCAACCTGATTGCCGCGTCGCACTGGATCCGGGTCCCGGCCTTCTCGACCCTGGCGCCACCCACAACCACCTGCCCGGCGATCAGGAGCGCCTGCGCCTCCGCGCGCGACCTCGCGAGTCCACGCCCGACGAGCAGCGCGTCAATCCGCTCTTTCTTTTTTGCGATGTTCACCGTGCTCCGATGATCTTCAGGCCGGCGGCCTTCGGCTCCTCGAGAAGACGCCGCACGGCCTCTGCGATCCCCGTTTCGTCAAGGTCGAGCGAACGGAGGACCTCTGCGCGGTCACCGTGCGGAATGAACCTGTCGGGCAGGCCAAGCCGCCGGAAGCGCGGCGGCAGTGCGCCCCGCAAGGCGAGCGTCTCGAGGACCGCTGTTCCGAACCCGCCGGCCAAGGCGTTTTCCTCAACGCAAAGAAGCGCCCGCACCCCCGTCACAGTGTCGAGGATCATCTCTTCATCGAGCGGTTTTGCGAACCGCGCGTCGACCACGGCCGCCGAAACCCCCTCGCGGCAAAGCGTCCTGGCCGCTGCGACCGCGGGCAACACCATCGTGCCGACAGCGATGACCGCAACGTCGGCCCGCCCGTTCGGCCCGAATACCGCGGCGCCCCTTCCGCGCGGAAGGACGACAGGCGAGGATCCCGCCTCCGCATCGGGAACAACCGCCCGCGGGTACCGCACGAAGCACGGGCCTCCGTAATGCAGGGCGCTGTGAAGCATGTTTGCAAGGTCGCCCTCGTCCGCGGGGGCCATGATGGTCACGCCCGGGATGAGGCGGCAGAACGAGAGGTCGAACGCCCCGTGGTGAGTCGGGCCATCCGTCCCCACGATGCCCGCCCGGTCGAGCGCGAAGACGACGGGGAGGTTCTGCAACGCAACATCATGGATTATCTGGTCGTATCCCCGCTGGATGAACGTGGAGTAGATGGCGACAACCGGCATGACCCCCGTTGTGGCCAGCCCGGCCGCGAAAGTCACAGCGTGTTCTTCGGCGATCCCGACATCGTAGAAGCGCTCAGGGAAGCGTTTCTGGAACTCCGAAAGCCCTGTCCCTTCGGTCATTGCGGCGGTGATGGCCACGATCTCGGGCCTCCGCTCCGCCTCGGACACCAGCGACTCGCCGAACGCCTTGGTGAAAGTCCGCCCGCCGGCCGCGGACTTACCCGTGGCCACATCGAACGCGTTGACACCGTGGAAACGCGCCGGGTCTTCCTCGGCGAATACATAGCCCTTGCCCTTTTGGGTATGGACGTGGACAAGGACCGGCCCGTCGAGCTCACGGACGCCCCGCAGCACCTCGATGAGCTCACCCGTGTTGTGCCCGTCAATCGGGCCGACGTACTGGAAGTTCAAACCCTCGAACAGCATGCCGGGCGTGAAGAGGGCTTTTGACGAATCGATCGCACGGCGGATCATCATTATCGCCTCGCCCCCGCCGCGCGGGAGGTTTTTTAGCCAGTCCTTCACCTGGCGGCGGAAGCGGTTGAACGACTCAGTCGCGAACTTCCGTGAGAACCACGCCGAGAGTGCCCCCACGTTGGGGTTAATCGACATCTCGTTGTCGTTTAAGACTACGATCAGGTCCTTTTCGAGATGCCCCGCGCTGTTGAGGCCCTCAAAGGCCAGGCCGCCCGTGAGGCTGCCGTCGCCGATCACGGCGATGACCTTTCCCTGGCCTCCTGCAAGCCGGAGTCCCTCGGCAATACCGAGGGCCGCCGACACCGACGTCGAGGCGTGGCCCGTCCCGAAAGCGTCGTGCGGGCTCTCGCCGCGGCTGGTAAAGCCCGAGATCCCGCCGGTCTGCCGAATTGTCGCGAACCGCTCGCGCCTGCCGGTCAATATCTTGTGCGCGTAGGCTTGGTGCCCGACGTCCCAGATGAGCCGGTCGGTAGGCGAATCGAAGACGTAGTGGAGGGCGATGGAAAGCTCGACGACCCCCAACGACGACGCAAGGTGCCCGCCGTTTTTCGAAATCACCTCAATGATCTCACGGCGAATCTCGCCGGCGAGCGCCGGGAGCTGCTCGATGGGGACTTTCTTGAGATCCCCGGGTCCGTCTATTGTCTCAAGCAGCGCCAAATCCGCTCACGCCCCGGACTCGTCGTCCGTATCCGCCACCGCCCCGCCCTCGTCGCCGAACGGCTCGGCCCGAAGATCCCCGCCCCTGCCCGAAAGAATCTCAATCCGCTTTTCAGCGGCGTCAAGCTGTGCAATCAGCGCACGGGAGATCTTCATGCCTTCCTCGTACGCCGAAAGCGCCTCCTCAAGCGGCAGGTCCCCGGCCTCGAGCTTTTCGGTAAGCTCCGTCAGCCGTGCAAGCTGCGCCTCGAAAGACAGACCCTTCTCTTTTGATTTCTTGCCGGCCATCGGCGGGGATGTTACCAGATTGCCCGCGCGCTATCAAACCGCCTGAGCACGCCCGCCCGAGCACGCCGCGTTCGACTTCCCGATCGCCGCCGGGAACCCCCGAAGGAAAGCATCCTACGAAAAGCCGGCCTTGACGCTGGTCTGCGCGTGTCCTAAAGACGATCCAGTGTGCCCCACCAGGCAAGGAGGACGCCGCCATGCCCACCTATTTCGACTTCGTGGTCGCCATCCAAGAGATCAAGCCCCGAATCTGGCGGCGGTTCCTGCTCCCGAAGACCGCCACGTTCCACGACCTCCATATGGCTATTCAGGACAGCTTCGGCTGGGAAAACTGCCACCTCTTCGAGTTCTCGGACGGAGGGTTCGAGGGCGATCAGATCGCGGGCTCGCCCCAGACGGAGCTTCCCTTGTTCGGGGAGGAAGTCCCTCCCGCGACGACGGTGAGGCTCTCGTCCTACTTCGCCGAAGGGAGGCGGATCTGCACGTACCTCTACGATTTCGGGGATTCGTGGTGCCACGAGGTTTGTCTCAGGGGGATGGTCGAGGACAAAGAGGCATTCAAGAGGCGGCTCCTTGATGGGGCACGTGCCTGTCCTCAAGAGGACTCCGGCGGAATCGGCGGGTACAGGAGATTCTCCAAGATCGTCAACACGGGGAAAGACCCCTACGGGGAGGACGTGGAGGAAGCGTTGGAATGGCTGGACGGCTGGGACCCCGAGACGTTCGATTTGGCGAAGGCCAAGGCGAAGTTCGACAAGAAGGGCGGGAAGGGTTCATCGAAGGCAAGACGATGACGTCCGCCTGTCGATTCCTCCGGCCTACGACACCATCTTCACGTCGCGCTCGACAACCTTCCAATGTCCGCCGACATGGCGAAGGTGGGTGGTAGAACGCCCACATCCTGCGGCCAGCCGCGCGCGGGCGGAATCCGTCTGATCACGGCCGTGTTTGGGGCGGGAACCGGCTTTGCCCCGGGGCGCGCTGAAGCGTTTTTCCAGCGAATACCGCCTGATGCCTCTCTGGCACGGTTCGTGCAACCTCCCCGAGCCGTCTCTTTGGAGGTGCGATGCTTTCACGGACCGTTTCGGGGACGCCGCTTGGGGTGGACGCCATCTTGGTGGAGGTCGAGGTCGACCTCAACACCGGGCTCCAGTACTTCAATACCGTGGGGCTCCCAGAGGGCGCGGTCAAGGAGAGCAAGGTCCGCGTGCAGAGCGCCATCAAAAACGCGGGCTACGAGATCCCGCCAAAACGCATCACCGTCAACCTTGCCCCCGCCGACATCAAAAAGGAGGGCGCGGCGTTCGACCTGCCAATCGCCATAGGCATCCTCGCCGCGGCGCAGACCATCCCGATCGACGCGCCTTCGAACTACGTGATACTTGGCGAACTCTCGCTCACGGGCGAGATCAAACCCGTCCGCGGCGTTCTTCCAGTCGCCGTCGCGGTCAAAAAACACGGTTACAAGGGCCTCATTATCCCTCGGATCAATTCGGGCGAGGCCGCAGTGGTCAAAGGGCTCAATGTCCTCCCGGCCGACAGCCTGGGCGAGGTGATCAACTTCTTCAACGGAGCAGGGGAGATCACCCCCGCGGAAGCGCAGGACGCCACGGCAACGGGCGATACAGCCGAGTACGCAGACGATTTCGCCGACGTCAAGGGCCAGGAGCACGTAAAACGCGCGGTCGAGGTAGCTGCCGCCGGCGGCCACAACATCTTGATGGTTGGTCCCCCAGGGTCGGGCAAAACGATGCTCGCGCGGCGCATCCCGTCGCTTCTGCCGCCCATGAGCTTTGAAGAGGCGATCCAGACAACCAAGGTCTACTCGGTCGTCGGAATGCTAAAAAGCGGCGTCCCGCTCATCACGCGCCGGCCGTTCCGCGCGCCGCACCACACGATATCCGACGTCGGACTGATAGGCGGCGGGTCCGTTCCGAAACCCGGCGAGGTCTCGCTTGCGCACAACGGGGTTCTGTTCCTCGACGAGCTGCCGGAATTCGACAAGCACGTCATCGAGGTCCTGCGCCAGCCCATCGAAGACAAGGAAGTCACGATATCGCGCTCGCTCATGTCGCTCACGTACCCGGCCAACATCATGCTCGTCGCCGCGATGAACCCGTGCCCGTGCGGGTACGCCGGTGACCCCTGGCACCAGTGCACATGCACATGGCAGATGGTCCAGAAGTACCGCGCGCGGATCTCGGGGCCGCTTCTGGACCGAATAGACATCCACGTCGAGGTCCCGCCGATGCGCTACCAGGAACTCTGCCGCGGCCGCGACGGCGAATCGTCCGCCTCCATTCGCGAGCGCGTGCACCGGGCGCGGAGCGTGCAGCTCGACTGCTTCAAGAAGAGCCGCGGGGTTTTTTGCAACGCGCAGATGTCCTCGCGGATGATCCGGCGGCACTGTGCCGTTGACGAGGCTTCGAGCGCCCTTCTCGAAAACGTCATCGACCGCCTCGGCATGAGCGCGCGCGCCCACGACCGGATTCTCAAGGTGGCGCGCACTATTGCGGACCTCGATCAATCGACCGAAATCCGCCCGGAGCATATTTCCGAGGCGATTCAGTACCGGACTCTCGACAGGGCGCGCCCGAATCCGTGCCAAAACCAGTAAAAGGAGACGAGATGGGAAAAACGGCGGAAAAGGTGGCGGAAAAGCTCAAGGCGGTCGCGGCGGCGGTCGCGGCCATCGAAAAACAGTTCGGCAAGGGGTCCATCATGACGATGGACGGGGGCGGGCCCCGCGAGCAGGTCCCGGCGATCCCCACCGGGTCAATGGGGCTCGACCTCGCCATCGGCACCGGCGGCTACCCGCGCGGCAGGGTCGTCGAGGTATTCGGCCCGGAATCGTCCGGGAAGACGACGCTTGCGCTCCACGCGATAGTGGAAGTGCAAAGGTCGGGCGGGACCGCCGCGTTCATCGACGCCGAGCACGCGATAGACGCGACCTACGCCAGAAAGCTCGGGATCGACCTCGAGCGTCTCCTGATATCCCAACCGGACTGCGGGGAGCAGGCGCTCGAGATCGCCGAAACCCTCATCAGGAGCGGCGCCATCGACCTCGTGGTCATCGACTCCGTCGCCGCGCTCGTCCCCAAGGCCGAGATCGAGGGCGAGATGGGCGATTCGCACGTCGGGCTCCAGGCAAGGCTCATGAGCCAGGCCCTGCGAAAGCTCACGGCCATCACGCACCGGCAGAACGCCGTGGTCATCTTCATCAACCAGATCCGCATAAAAATCGGCGTAATGTACGGGAATCCCGAGACCACTACGGGAGGGAACGCCTTGAAATTCTACGCCACGCTCAGGCTCGACATCAGGCGCACCAGCACCATCAAAAACGGCGAGGAACAGGTCGGGAGCCGCACGCGCGTCCGCGTCGTGAAAAACAAGGTCGCGGCGCCCTTTCGCGAGGCGGAGTTCGACATCATGTACGGCGAGGGGATCTCGCGTTCGGGCGAGATCGTGGATCTCGGCATCGAGCACGGTGTAATCGAGAAGAGCGGGGCTTGGGTCTCGTACAAAGGCGAACAGCTCGCGCAGGGACGCGAGAAGGCCCGCGACCTCTTGAAAGAAAACTCCGCGCTCGCCGCCGAGATCGCGGCGGCAATCACCGACGGACAATTGCGGCAAAAGACCGAAAAGGCGGCGTAAGGAGGACTACCGATGAGAGTTGACCCAACCGGAAACAATTTCTTCCCCGATCTTGAAACCCTCGCCGCCATGACCGAAGCCGCGGCAAATCAGCGGTGCACCGGCGAGCCCGAAACGCCCCTGCCCCCTCGGCACTGGGCTTTCCTTTCCGATGCCATCAACGACGCCATCCGCGTGGAAACCGGCCGCCTCAGACCGGCGACGAAGGCGCTCGCGGAAAAGGCGCTGGACCGCCTGCGCGACGGGAGCGTGGACGACAAGTCGCTCTTGCTGATCCTCGGAGGGCTTCACTGCCTCGGCCGCTCGAAGGAGAACATGGGTCTCGATTGCAGCGGGTTCGTCAAGCACCTCGCAAAGGAGGCCGGCGCCCCGCTTGAAAGTTCCATCACCGCCCCTGGGAAAAACGGTTGCACGCAGATGAAGGGATCTTTCCCGCCGGTTGCCCCGGAAGACGCGCGGACCGGTGATCTGATCTTCTTCAACAACAAGGCCGATCCCCAAAAGACCGCGTCGCACGTCGGAATCGTCATCGTCGCGCACGACGGCGAGAAGCTGTTCCTGCACATGACGAATCACGGCGTCGACATCAACAAGATGAGCGATATTGCCTCGAATGAAACCAGAGCCACTTGGGGCGGGCAGCTTTGCGGTTTTGCCCGGAACCCTGCAGTTTGCCCCGCCTAGCTCTCCGGAATCCCGCCTGCGCGGCGCACAAGTTCCTCGCGTTCGCCTTCGAGCTCCCGGGGCAGGCGGTCGCCGAATCTGGTAAAGTAGGCCTTGATGTCCTCCGCCTCGGAGAGGATTCCTTCGCGCGGCACGTCAACTAGATCCAAGAACTTCTCGCGCGGGAAGTCCATGCCTTTCCAGTTGAGGTCCTCGTAGCGCGGGACAAGACCCAGCGGGATTTCGGTCGCCCCGGCGCGCCCTGCCACGCGATCGACAATCCACGACACGACACGCATGTTCTGACCGTAACCCGGCCAGATGAACTTCCCGTTCTCGTTCTTTCGGAACCAGTTGACGCGGAAGATCCGCGGGAGCAAAAGCCCTTTGGGTTCCATCCCCAGCCAGTGTTTCCAGTAGTCGGCCATGTGGTACCCGGCAAAGGGAAGCATGGCGAACGGGTCCCGCCGGATCGCCGCTTGACCGATGGCCGCGGCGGTCGCCTCCGACCCCATTGTCGCGGCCATGAACACGCCGTGTCTCCAGTTCAACGATTCATAGACGAGCGGAAACGTCTTCGAGAGCCTGCCGCCAAAGACAAACGCCGATATCGGCACGCCTTGCGGGTTCTCCCACGCGGGGTCGATGGTCGGGCACTGCGCCGCGGGCGCGGTGAAGCGCGAGTTTGGGTGCGCCGCGGGCGTCTTCATTTCCGGCATCCAGTCTTTCCCCTGCCAGTCTATTGCGTGTTTCGGCGCCGGGCCCATGCCCTCCCACCAGACGTCGCCGTCGTCGGTCAACGCCACGTTTGTGAAGATGCAGTTCTCTTTGAGCGTGTCCATGGCCACGGGGTTCGATTCGTACGATGTCCCCGGCGCCACACCGAAGAAGCCGGCCTCGGGGTTGATGGCCCTGAGCATCCCGTCGGGGCCCGGTTTGAGCCAGGCGATGTCGTCCCCGACCGTTGATGTTCTCCAGCCCTCGAACCCCGCCGGCGGCACGATCATCGCTAGGTTTGTCTTTCCACAGGCGCTCGGGAACGCGGCAGCGATGTATATCTTTTTCCCTTCCGGCCGGCTGATCCCAAGGATGAGCATGTGCTCGGCGAGCCAACCCTCGTCGCGCGCGAGGACCGAGCCGATGCGGAGCGCCAAGCATTTCTTGCCCAAAAGCGCATTCCCGCCGTAGCCGCTGCCGTACGACCAGATCTCTCGCGTCTCCGGAAAGTGCGTGATGAACTTGTTTGCGATGTCCGGCTCGCACGGCCACGGGTCGTCCCTCTGGCCGGGTTCGAGGGGCGCGCCCACGCTGTGGAGGCAGGCCACGAAAGGGCCATCGCCCAGAACCTCCAGTACCTTTTCGCCCACCCGCGTCATGATGTGCATGTTGACGACAACGTAAGGAGAGTCGGTGATCTGCACTCCCACATGCGATATGGGCGAACCCAGCGGCCCCATCGAAAACGGGATCACGTACATCGTCCGCCTGCGCATGCTTCCGGAGAAAAGCCCGCGCAGCCTTGTCTTCATCTCGGCGGGCGCCATCCAGTTGTTGGTCGGGCCCGCGTCGTCTTTCCGGCCCGAGCAGATGTATGTCCGCTCCTCGACCCGGGCGACGTCGCTAGGGTGCGATCTTGCGAGAAAGCTCCTGGGCCTCTTCTTCGGACTGAGCCTGATGAACGTCCCCGCCTCGACCATGGCGTCGCAAAGGCGATCGTATTCCTCCCGCGATCCGTCGCACCAATAGACTCTCTCCGGCACGCACAGGGAAGCAATCTCCCGGACCCATGCCAGGAGTTTTGCATTTGACGTTCTGCCTCCGCCGCTGATCTCTTTCTCCATTGCACTCTCCTCCGGAAACCCGGGTCGCGACAAGATGCCACACGGGCACCATCATTGCAAAGACAGTCCGCCAACGAACCGTCTGCCGGCAAACCGCCCGGCACTTGACTATCATGTCTGGATTACATAGTAGTAATGAAAAGCGCTTCAATTGACGGGGCTGCGGATGGAAGAAAAAAAGTCTGCGCTTCTTTCGAGTGAGGATTGGTGGTCGGTGTGGGTGGGCCTGGGGATCTTTTTGCTTTCCCTCGGCGTCCTCGGCGGGGTTGATCTGCTGGGCTGGGGGGCGAAGTTCCACGTGTGGCTTGACCCTTCCGCCTCGGTAAAAGCCATCTCCCCCGGGTACAAGGGCCTGCCCGCCCCGTTGAGCGTCTTTTTCACCTACCTTTTCCTGCTGGGCGTGATGGCCTTCGGGGCGCGCTTTTTGGGTCTTGATCTCAAGAAGTTCGCCCTCGGTTTCACCGGCATCTTCGTCATCAGTGTCGCCTGCTGGCTCCTCGGGCACTACGCGTACATTGCCGCGACTTCGGACAAGCTCAAGGGCCTTGGGATCTCGTGGTCGCTCAATCTCACCGGCGAGGCGGGGTTCATCATTGCGCTTGTGGCAGGGCTCGTGGTCGGCAACTTCTTCCCGCGACTCACCGCTTTTCTGGGCGAGGCCTGCCGCCCCGAGTGGTACATCAAGACCGCCATCGTAATCATGGGCTCCGGCCTCGGTGTCAAGGCGGCACAGGCGACCGGACTTGCCGGGGCGATCATCTTCAGGGGTTTCTGCGCAATCGTCGAAGCGTACCTCATCTATTGGGCGCTCGTGTACCTTCTGGCCCGAAAATACTTCAAGTTCAGCCGCGAGTGGGCCGCTCCTCTCGCCTCGGGAGTCTCGATTTGCGGGGTCTCCGCGGCGATTGCCACCGGCGCCGCCATCCGCGCCCGGCCCGTCGTCCCCATCATGGTCAGCTCGCTCGTCGTCGTGTTCGCGGTCGTCGAGCTGATTCTGCTTCCGTTTCTGGCGCAGCACTTCCTGTACCACGAACCGCTTGTGGCCGGCGCATGGATGGGCCTTGCGGTCAAGACCGACGGGGCGGCGGTCGCGAGCGGGGCGATTGTCGATTCGCTCATCCGCGCCAAGTCCCTCGCCGTGCAGGGCATCGAGTACAAGGAAGGCTGGATGCTTATGACCGCGACGACCACGAAGATGTTCATCGACGTGTTCATCGGAATCTGGGCCTTCGTGCTCGCCATCATCTGGTGCACGAAGGTCGACAGGAAGGAAGGCGAAAAGGTCAGCATCCGCGAGATCTGGCCGCGGTTCCCGAAATTCGTCCTCGGCTATGCTTTCACCTTCGCCGTCCTGCTCGCCGTCTGCCTCTCGGCACCCGATCTCTCCAAAAAATGCCTGCTGGCAACCGAAGAGGGCACAGTATTCAGGGTCCTCTTTTTTGCGATGACCTTCTTCTCAATCGGGCTCGTCTCAAACTTCAAAAAGCTGTGGGAAGAGGGGATCGGCCGGCTCGCGGCGGTCTACCTCATAGGCCTTTTCGGGTTCATCATCTGGATCGGGCTATTCATCTCCTGGTTGTTCTTTTCGGGGATCAAACCGCCGGTCGTGCAGTGACCGCCCATTGGGAGTGACGTGGGATGGACGAATGCAAGCCGAAAATCGCCGACGAACTTTTGAAGATGCAGGAGGAGCCCCTCCTCCCGGTCGAAAAGAAACTAATCGCCTGGAGCCTCATCCTCGGGGTCGCGCTGCTCGTCGTCCTCGCCTGGGTCTCCGCCACTTTCTTTACGGGCCAGCCTTGACGCCATCTTCCCGGCCGGCGGGTTTTCTGTTCGCGATCCTCGACGCAAGGATGCCTATCTCGTAGAGCACAAAAAGCGGCCCGGCGACCAAAAGCAGCGTAACGGCGTCACCGGTCGGCGTGATAATCGCCGTCGCGACCATGATGATGATGAGGGCGTACCGCCGTTGTTTGATCAGCGTCTCGACCTTGACGATCCCGAACCTCGTCAGGAGGAAGATGACCAGAGGGAGCTCGAAGAGGATCCCGAAAACCAGAAGGAGCGTCGAGGCGAGGGAAAAATAGTCGTTCATCGTGATGATCGGCTGGATGTGCTCGCCCGCGTAGGAGATGAAATACTCGAAGGTAAACGGGAAGATCACGAAGTAGCCGAAGAGCGCCCCCCCGATGAAGAACACGCTCCCCGCGATGACGAAGATCGCGGCAAACTTCCGCTCCTTCTCGTAGAGTCCCGGCCGGACGAACGCCCAAATCTCGTAGAGCACGACCGGCGACGCGACGAACAGTCCGCACACGAACGAGAGCTTGAGGTACAGAAAGAACGGATCGAGAAGCCCCGTGAAGTATATCTTCTCCTGCCCCTTCGGCAGCACATTCATGAGTGGGCGGATCAGGAGCTCGAACAGCCTGTCGCTCAGCGCGTAGCAGATGGCCATGCCGATCGCGACCGCTATTGCGGCGACGACCAGCCGCTTCTGCAGCTCTTCGAGATGTTCCATAAAAGTCACGGCGGCTTAACCTGCCCGGGGTGAGGGTCCGGGATTGCCGGGTTCGCCTGCCGGGCCGCCCGGCGCCGGCTCCGGCTTTTTCTCCTCCGGGGCGTCCCCCGACGCGGCCTCGGTCGCGGTGCCCGCGGCGGTCTCTGTGGACTTTGGGTCTTCCGGAAACCCGTAGGCTCTCGCCGTCGGGTCCACCGCCGACGGACGGGGAGGATAGATCTGGCGCAGCGGCTCGTCGTCGAGCGCGGCGGTGTTGATCTCTTTTTTGACGTCATCGGCCGCCCGCTGGAACTCGCGCACCAGCTTGCCCACGGTCCGCGCAAGCTCGGGGAGCTTCTTTGGCCCCAGGATGAGAAGGGCCAGTATCCCGATGACGAGAAGTTCCTGAAATCCCAGTCCGAACATGCGCCTCCCCCGGCTCCCGACCGGGGCGCCATCCTACACTAGCGTGACGGAAATTCCTAGCGCACCAGCCTATGGGATTCGGAATAGCCCGACTTCGCAGACAAGCCACCGTCGGTTGCGCACTGGAATCGGGTCCCGCCTGCCCTCACCGGGCCTTTACGAGCACCGTCCGGCGGGAGCCATGTGCGACACGGTGGAAGGCCTTGTCCGACGGCGGTGTTCCCCGGGACGTGCTCCGAATCGCAGCGCGCCTTGCCGAATCCCGGCCGAATCCCGGCTTGCGCGCTCCCGCTGGTTCACATATATTCCGATCGTATGGCCATTTCATCGCGCGCAGCGCCAATGGGTTGGGAAGCCACGCTGGTACGTGCCTTCGGCCGGAATCGCCTGGTGCAACGCACAGGTGCGCCATGAAACCCGGGCGTCCCGGACAGCCCGACCTCGGCCCTTTTTCCCTGGCCCGCTTCCTCGGGCGCGGCGCGACGGGCGAGGTCTGGCTTGGAAGACACGTCGAGTCGGGAACCCGTGTGGCCGTCAAGATCCTTCACGATCGCTCCGGCGCGCGCCCGGCGTCTCGCGAGCGCTTCCAGGGCGAGGTCCAGGCCATTGCGAACCTGGCGCATCCTTCCATCGTCAGATTGTTCGACTGTGGCTCCATCAACGACGCCGCCGCGCGACGCGTGGGCGGTCCGGTTGTTGCCGGATCCCCGTACCTCGTGATGGAGCTCGTCGACGGCGGATCTCTCGAACGGCGGTGCGGGACGCTGTCTTGGGAAGAGGTCCGCGGGGTGCTGCGCCAGGTCCTGGGCGCCCTGGCCCACGCGCACGCGCGACGCGTCATTCATCGGGACATCAAACCCGGCAACGTGTTGTCCACACGCGACGGGATGGCGGTGAAGCTGACCGACTTCGGCCTCGCGACCTCGCCGCGCGCGTCCCTGCCGGCTTCGCCGGACGACCCGGCGCCGGGCACGCCGGCCTACATGGCGCCCGAACAGTTCTCGGGTACGTGGCGTGACCACGGCCCTTCAACCGATCTCTACGCCGTCGGCGGGCTTGCCTGCGCCCTTGTCACCGGCTTCCCTCCTTTCGGTCCCGCGACCGACTTCGAGGCCGCGCGCGAGGCGCATCTCTGCGCGGCGCCGCCTTCGCTTCCGTCCGGGTGCCCCGCGCGTTTCGAAGAGTGGGTCCATGTACTGATGCGCAAGGAGCCTCACCGGCGTTTCCGCTGCGCCGCAGACGCGGCGGCGGCGCTTGACGAGGTCCGCTGGCCGGGCCCCCGGCCCCGGCCGGCACGGGAGGCAGGACTCGGAGGCCGCCGGCGCGGCTCGACGCCGGATATCGGGTTTGCCGCGGAATTCGCCGCGCCCCGCGCAGACGGTATGCCCGCGCCCCAGGCGCCGCAGACGCCGCTTTCAGGTACGGGTCTCGGCCTGCACGGCGTGTGGACGGCCAGGATGTTCGGCCGGGAAGCGGAATGCGGCGCCCTCTGGCATCTCATGGAAACCGTCGCGCAGGACGGCTGCGCGAGGCTTTCAATCCTCCGCGGCCCGAGCGGCTATGGCAAGAGCCGCCTGGCGGAGTGGCTCGGCGAGCGCGCGGCCGAGTCGGGCGCGGCGGCCGTCCTCGCGGCGATGCACTCCCCGGTCCCGGGCCATTCCGACGGCCTCCGCGACATGCTCGGCCGTCTCTTCCGTACGCACGGGCTGTCCCGCGAGCGGGCGTTGGCGCGGCTGTTCCGCTGGCTAGCCCGACTTCCAACCTTCGCCCCTGCGAGTCCCGTAATATCGCGGGGTTAGCTCGTCATTCAGTGACTACGGCTCTCACCCATGTCCTCACGGGTTTCATAACCTCCATCGGCATTCGCAGCGTCTCGTAGATCTCC
>JACRCP010000196.1 GCA_016218965.1 Deltaproteobacteria bacterium
GAGGTGCCACGTGAACCGGTTCTGGCCGAGTCCGTGGACGAGCACGACCGGGACACCGTCCCCCCCCGACGGGTCCCGAAACCGCGTCATGACCAGCGGCTGGCGGTCCTCGGTTGAAAACTCGTGGGTCGTGCTCAGCATGCGGAACTCAATGGCCGAGCGCAACATCGATTCCAGACAAAACCAGTTCGACCTTCGAGCGGGGCAGCTTGCCGACTCGCTCCGTGAGGAAGGACCTGTCCACGGCGACAAGTTGCGAGACGTTCGCCACGGAATCTTTTGGCAATCCGGTCAGCGAAGCGGCCAACCGCACGTTCCCGGGCGCATCGGCCCACTTCAGATTGCTGGTCAGCGGGACGCACAACGCCGTGGCCAGCCTGCTTCGGTTGAAAGGATCTCCTTGCACGATCAAAACCGGGCGTCTGAAACCGGGTCCGGACCCGCCCGGTTCGGAGAGGTCGGCCCACCAGACTTCGCCTTGGGATATCACCACTCAGATCGCTCCAAGGCGCAGCGGGCAACCGTTGTCAAGAACCCGTCCGCGCGCTTCGGCACCGAGTCCACGACCTCGTTCAGCTTCTCGGTGACTTCCTCAGGAGAATGCCTCGCGACGTACTCGCAAAGAGCAAGCCTAAAAACCTGGTTCCGCGACCGTTTCGTGCGTTTCGCCAGTTTCTCGGCCTCCGCCAACACGTCATTCGGGATGGAAACAGCGGTCCTCATGCACAAAGAATAGCGAAAGAAACCAATACGATCAAGAACGATGTTCGCGTCGGCTTCCCTTGTGCGGGATTCTGGGCACCTTCGCCGGTTCTTTCCGCGACCCCGGCACTGCCACCCCGAAAGGTCAATGGATGTTCACCAGGAACGGGGACTCGCACGAGGGCTCGATCCTCCTCGTCTCGCCCGAATCGATTTCCTCGACCACGAGGCGTGTCCGACCGGGCACCGTCGCGTACGACAGGTACTTCCCGTCGGACGACAACCGAACCTCGGAAACCAGATAAGGAAGATCCTTCTGCCAAACGGGCTTCCCGGCACGCGCAACGACGTAGCTCGGCGGATCAACAAAATTCCCCTCGCGCCGAACCGCCACGTGCAGACTTGCGCCCGCGCGCGTCGCGATTGGCAGATCCTCGATCCCGACCGTCTCTCCGCTTTCGAGATCGACTGCTACTCCGCGATCAACCAATGCAATTGCGCCACGTTCCCACATCCGAGACAGCGCGGCTGATATCTCGGCGTCGCTTTCACCGGATCGACCACGATCCCGTTGCACCTCGTATTCCGTTTTTCCGTTCAAGACGTTCACGATCTTGACACCAGCGTTCGAAACCACCCCGAGGCGCGTTTCGTCGGACGACAGCGACAGCGCGATGGTATCCATCCCGATCGGAATGGTTCGTTTTGCCGCCGGGGCCGGGAGGCTGAACTCGTGAATTTCGCGACCAGAGGCCACGAACACCGACCCATTTGAGCGGAGAATCGCCGCGCCCAGGTTGACGCCATCGCCGATTCTCGTTTCCTTTCCCCGGTTTTCGAGGTCAATCGCGCGGAGTCCCGTTTCTCCTCTGCACGCGTAGACGACATAACGGTGCCCGCCTATCGGTTTCAAGTCGGCATGCAGGCGGATCTTTTCGATCAAACCGCTGACCGCGGCCAAAGGGAGAAGGGGAACCATGATGGTCACCGGGAATACGCAAACGGCAACCGGGAGGACGCCGGGGGCAAACAACTGCACAAACCACCTTGCCCGGATCTTCCTGTGCATGGCCCATCCGGCGAGGACCAACGCCGCCCCCTCAAAAAGAATGAACCCAGCCGCGATACCGAGATAGGATGCGCCATGGCGCTGGTCCTTTGGCGCCTCGATCCACTATTTGACGGCCGCGAATTGTCCGAGAACCGTGAGAACGCCCCCAACCACAAGGTCGAAACGGCTGAACCACAACTCGATTTTTTCGAGCACTTTGGAGAGCATCCCCATCGGGTTATTTGACGAGTTTTGTCACGCGGATATTCGCCCGATCGCCGCGATTTCACCCGGCGGCGCGGCCTCCCAACCGGTTGTCAGTTTAACAGTGTGACCGGGTCATGTGAACGCGGCTGAATTCGATACGACAAATCCGGTCCATCTGGGCGCGGTCGCCAAAGATCGCGTCCCGTTGCAATCGAGTATCAGCACGGCGGGCGCGGGCGCGCGGTCAGGGGGTAGCGCTCCGGGTGTTCAATCATCTGGTCCGTCAGGTCGATGTCGAGCTCGGGCCAGAAGAAGTGCCCGGGGGGTGCTTCCGCAACGTTGAGGACTTTTTCGATCGGCGCCGTCTTGAACCAGGGAAACTCCGCGTGCGAAAGAAAGATCTCCCTGCCCCCGGCAAAGAGCCAGATCCCGTGCCGCGACACGTTGGTCACTTCAACGGCCGGAGAAATGTCGATCCCAAGAGCTTCTGATTTCATTTTTGTGTTCCTCGACTAGACCTGTCACCTCGGTCAGTTGCACGCTGGAAAGGCCCCGATTGTACGCGAGCTCTACCGATGGTTCCAGCCAGAACTTGGCCTCGCCGTCGCTGCAGATCACGTGGACGTGGGGCCTTTTTTCCCTCGCGGGAGAAAAAGAAGAACCGGTAAGGTCCCCTTCTGAATACCGTCGGACTCATCCCTCACCCATCGCGGCTTCATTGTGGCACATGCCGCCCCACCGGGCAAATCGGACTTCGAATCGGGGAGCTTCTGCCCCGCACGTGAGCGGTCAAGTCGTCGCGAACCACCAGGCGCCGGGTCAAGCCCCGGCTCGGGAAGACGGTGTCGAGTCAACGCGCTCCAAGACGGGCGTCACCGTCTTCTTCTTCGGCGGCGGCCGGAGGGGTGGCCGTGGCCTTCGCTTCGGGGCTCGGGCTGGGGCTCGTGGGCAGCCTCGGCGAGGTAGTGGTCAACGAGGAGCGCGACGATCCGCTCGGCGTCGCCGTCGGCGATGATGTCCTGCGCAATCGTGCGGAACTCGTCGGGGATGACCGGGTCGTGGACGAGCCGCTCCTTGAGTTCGCGGATCCGTCTGGCCGATAGCATTTTGAGCGTCTCCTCCCTCGTGGGCGTCTCTTCTTCGGTGACCTTGAGATTGTACTGGGCCGAGATCTTCCGCATCTCGACGTCGTCGGCCGCGGACAAAAGCGTGATCGCCCGCCCCTTGCGGTCCACGCGCCCCGTCCGGCCCGTCCGGTGGATGTAGAGCTGGACGTCAAACGGCGGCTCGTAGTTGATGACGCACGGCAGAAACGAGATGTCTATCCCGCGCGCGGCGATGTCGGTGGCCACCAGCAGGCGATGCTTCCCTTCCTTCATCCGCCCCATCACGCGCTCGCGCGCCGTCTGCGCGAGGTTGCTGTTTAGAAGGACCGCGTCAAAGCCGCGGCGCGTAAGATACGCGGTCACGGCCTCGGTGTCGGACTTGGTGTTGCAAAAGACGATCGCGGCGCCGGGGTCCTCGGACTCGAGCACCGCGACCAGGAGCTGCTGGCGCGTGCCCTCGGGGTCGGTGAGCCGGTACACGACGTTCTCGATCCGCTCCACGTCCACGCGGTCGGTCGAGAGGTCTACGTTTATCGGCTCCTCCATGTACCGGTTGATCATCTTGGCGATGTTGTGCGGGAGCGTCGCCGAGAACAGGAGGACCTGTTCGAGCGCCCGGAGGGCGTCGAACACCTGGATGATGTCCTCGTAGAAACCGGCCGAGAGCATCTCGTCGGCCTCGTCCAAGACGAAGATCCGGACGTCGTCGAGCCTGAGAGTCCCGCGCGCGTAGTGGTCAAGCACGCGCCCGGGCGTCCCGACGACAAGCTGGACCCCGGTTCGGAGCGCGTCGAGCTGCCGGCCGAAGCCCGTACCGCCGTAGACCGGGACGGACTTGAGACCCGTGTGGCCGGCGATTTTCTCGAACTCACCATGCACCTGGAGCGCCAGCTCGCGCGTGGGGGCGAGCACCAGCGCCTGCGGCGCCCGCGCCGAGTAGTCGAGCACGCTCAAGATGGGCGCCGCGAAGGCGAGCGTCTTGCCGCTCCCGGTCTTGGACCGCACCACCAGGTCGCGCCCGTCCATGGCCGGCTGCGCGCACGCCGTCTGCACCTCAAGCGGCCTCTCGTACCCCGCCTCGCCGATTCCGCGGAGCACCGCCCCGGAATAGCCGAGTTGCTCGAACGAAGCGGCCTCGGGCAGGTTTGCGGGTGTGATGGTGCTTAGTCCGGATGTGCCGTCGGTGGACATGCGCGCGGATTCATAGCACCTCACGGAATCGATGGCAAACACTGTTGACGCGTCGGGGAAAACCGGGCAGTATGGCGCCCAACGGCGAAGGGAGGACAACGCTTATGAAGGCCGCCATCCACAGGATACTCGGCGACATCCACCACCTGCTTGCGAAATCCACGCACCACGAGTTGGTCGAGGCAAGCCGCCTCCCCGGCAACTCAAAGCACATGAAGAACGCCCTGCTGGCGCTTGCCAAGGAACGCGCCGAGGGGAGGGAGATTGAGCACCGCGACGTCGCCGCGCTCACCTTCGACCGAAGCAACCTTGCCGAGGAGAACAGGGTCCACGAACAGATCCTCGAGTCCGGCGCGCCCGTCGAGGACGACAGCCTAGGTTTTGTCTTCGACATCATCAACGGCTCCTCCCAGCTCCAGAACAAAAAAGACCTGATTGGGTTCGCGAGGGCGTTCAAGTTCAAGTTCAACATCAAGCCCGACGACACCAGAACTGCCATCGCCAAGCGCCTCGCCCGCGCCATCCACGATTCGCCCAAGGACGTCCAGTCGCAGGCCATCAACGCCATCTTCAGCGGGCGGCTCACCCCCGCCGCCAACTGGTCCGACGCGATCCGGGACGTGGAGTGAAATCAGGACCCAGGGCCGAGATCTGAAGTCCGAGGTCAGAGGTCCGAGGTCCGAAGTCAGAGGTTCGAGGTCTGAGGTCTGAGGCCTGAAATCCGAAACGTGACGGCCTGCGGGCCGCGACCAAACGACTCACAACTTCCGACCGACGACATACGACCGACAACCGGGAACTTACGACCCGCAACCACGAAAAACGTTTGCCGCCGGCGGCCAAAACGGATACAATGCAACAAGGATGCAACCGGCAAGCGCACGTGCGGAATTTGAAACACTTCGGGAGGGAGGAACGGTCATGCGAACTACGCTCAAAGGTCTTTTCTTTCTGGCCGGCGTCGCGGTGTTCCTTGCCCCCCCCCCCTGACGTTTCGGCGGGGCCGATCGAGGACGAGATCCGGGAACTCGACCGGAAGATCCAGAGCGGCCAGGCCGGTTCGGGCGACGTCCAGAGATACGATGACCTCATCCAGACGCTGCAGGACCAAGGGAGCCTGACACCCGTCACCCAGGTCGGGCTGAAGAAGGTCCGCTTCCGCCTCCCTCCGCAAACCGCCTTGATGATCGAGTCCGGCTTCGGCGGGCTTTCGACCCAGGCCGTGACAACTCGGATGATCTCTCAGTCCACGTGCAGCGAGTTCAAAAACACCTACTACGACTGCGCGGATCTCCCTTGGGACGCGACCGACAACTGGACAAGGGCGGATGAGGATGGGGATATCTCGATCAGACAGTGCCTTCCAGATGACGCCTGCGTCTCGGACGGCGTCCTCGTAATCGACGGAACGGCGGACTCGGCGTTCTATCGGATCGAGGAGGGCCTTGTGACCGAGAGGTTCGCCTCGTTGAGCTTCAGAATGAGGCAGACCATCACCGAGCGGAACCCCGAGCCGGGGGGATACCTGTTCGGAGGCGGGATCGTCTGGTTGGACGACGGTGTCAAGAGCACCGCAGTTGGTTTCGCCGAGGACTACGAGGGCAACAAGTTCGTGATCGTCCCGATCGTGGGCCGCCCCGATCCGGAGACGGGTGAGTTGAACGTCACGGAGGTGGTGGCTGCGTACCATGACTGGGCCGAGTGGCGTGAGTATCGGCTGGTGAGAGACGCCGGGGGGATGATCGAGTTGCTGGTGGACGACGACCCGGTGCCTGTCGTGTCTTATCCATACGAAGCCCTCGACATGGGAACGCTCGGCGGCCCCGCGGTAATTTTCGGCACTTTGATAGACGGAGCAAACTCAAGGGTGACGTTCGAACTCGACTATCTCAACTACAGCGTCGGGATGCCGAGCAACGACGGCTGCACGAGCGCGGATGGAAAGATGCACCTTGTTTCGCTCACGAACATCAACAAGGTGTTTGACCCGAACTACGAGAGCAACGACGTGGTGGGCGTTGTGAGAGTGAAGTCGGTCGACGGCCTCGGCAGCAACACGCAGAGCCACACGTTTTTCATCAGGTCCACGAGGACGATCAAGGACTCGGACGGCATCACCGTCACGGTGGCGCGCGACAACCTGAAAATCGGTCCCGCCGGCAGCGGCAAAAGCCCGGCCGAGTTGGTCGCGCTCGCGACGAGCATCTGGGACGGACGGAATTCCTCGGGTCAGGTGGTCCAGTTCGGACCGTACTCGTACAGCCTCTCGATCGAAGTCGTCCGGGTGGACAAGAAGCAGAACGAAAAGACCATCACCGCCCTGGGCGCAACGGGCACCACGACCGTCAACGACGTCTGCGGAGGAAACGGCTACCGCAAGTGGGTCTGGAACCCCACCCTCAGGCGCTATGTCGCAGCCGGGTGCACGTGCTACACCGGCTACGTCGAAAGGGGTCTGATTTGCACCATCCCGTTCGACTACGACGGGACCTTCACGTACAACTACAACTTCCTCGGTTCGACCCTTTCGAATCCTAGACAGCTTTTCCGAACGAACAAGACCCCGTGGGCCGGCCATTGGTGGCCGGCTCTGCAAGACAGTATCAACTTCCTTCCGTACGGGGCCTCTGGATCTCCGGCGCAAAAGTATCAGCGCGCCTATGGTTCGTCGGACCTGAACGGCCGGCAAGTTCCGGACGCCGTCAGCATGGATTTCGGGATCGCATCCTGTCAACTGGGCGGCTGTACCGGGAACACTGGCATATGCGATTCTTTCTCAAATGCGTCGATTTTTGAGGCTGAACCCAGGCACACTGTTACTATTGGCAACGAGAGCTTCACAATCGACGACATCAAAGCACTCGGATCACTCCTGTACACGACGAGGTACACATTCGCGTTTGAGGGGAAGTGGCCCGGACCGGCAGTTGCGCCGGGGCTATTTCACACGATCGTCACAAACATGATCGGAACCAAGGGCCAAGCCTTTCGCATTGATTTGGCGGGGGGCAACAACCATCCTCTTTTCGCATACAAGGTGTTGTACCGAAACCCGATCGGATGGCACGCCAACGGCGCGCCGGCCCGGGTCATCGTCGTGACCAAGGTTTACTTGGTCGACTACAATGCCTTCCCGCCAGACAACCGCATCACTTCCGGAATTATCGACGGTTCCGTCTATCGCGTTCCGAACACCAATGAATGGGAGTTTGGGAATTCAGGATATCACAGCACACGGGAGTATCACTACGAACTGCTTGTTGATGAAAAAGGGATCGTTCAACGCGAAGGCACATGGCTTGGGGACTATCCGTCTTCGGTCGAACGGTCGAAAAGACTGCCGTTGCCCCCGCCCGACACGATTGTGTCAGGCATCCGTTGGCGACACGTGCTGCAACTGTTTGAACTGGCTCGTTAGTGCTTCGAGTGTGAGGCAACTCATGACGGTTCGAAAGAGTCCTGCGACGCGCGACCCCAGGCGCGCCCCGTGGCTATGTGCAGTTCTTGTGTTGAGTGCAGGATGCATCGAAAGTTCCCGAACCGTCGCGTCGAGCGATCCCGGCGACGTAGTGTGCACCGCCGACGGCGCCTGTGTGTTGCCTATCGACAGTGGGGCGAATTCACAACCTGGCGGCGATCTCCCAAACGATGAAACCGGTGCAGATTCCGGATTCGATGCCTGCATCGATGGCGGAGATTCGAACTGTGTCTTGGATGGTCACCTCGACACTGGCATCGATGCCGGGGTGCCGACCGATCGCGATGCAACGTGGTACGACGGGTCCGTCGAGGCCGATGGCCCCATCACCCTCTATTGTGATCCGCCATGCGATGCGTCATGCCAAGAGTGTGGTGAAGATGGCGGATGCCGCCTGAAACCGGGGTTCGAGTGTTGCGATCACGACGACTGCACGGTCGCACCGAACACTTTTTGTGCTGCGGGCACCTCCGTTTGTTACAACGAACCGTCGTGCGCCGGCGAGTGCGAGTCCGACACGGAATGCGTGGACCGGTGTCGAAATGATGTCCACAAATGCGTCGGACGGCAGTGCCTCAAGAAGACCTGTGGCGAAGACGCCGAATGCAAGCTGTTTTGCGCGCCCGATGCCGGTTTCTGTCGTGATGGGAATTGCTCGTGTGAAACAAGATTCGGTTTGTGCCGCGGATTCTGCGGACCAGATATCTGTCGCGACAGTTTGAAGTGCTACGACCCCAAATCGAGTTGCACGAAAGAATGCACATGGACCGAGGACTGTGTCGATGACGACGGCAAGCGATTCATGTGCGCTTCTTTGTACAGGCCTGGCCTCATGTTGTGTTTGTGTCTCACTCCGTCGTGCTGCGACCCGGCATGCGAGGGCGGTAGGCACTGCGAAGAGATCTCTTGCACGTGTCAGTGAGGTCGGCAGCAGCACGGTGACACATCTCGATGACCAGTGCGTCGCATCGTCGTTGTTCGCCGTCGCCCTTCTGTTGGCGGGATGTCCCGGGAATCCGCGCGCAAGCGGGTCGGACGATGTCGGGGAAGATGTGTGGGGGGCTGGTGATACGTCCAACGGCGTCAGCGACACTGGTTCCGATCCTGGCTCAGATGACGACGGCGGTGTTGTCATGTGCACCAGCTCAAATAATGACTGCAGGCCGACTGGCTGGTGCGACCCCTCGGTCGGTTGCCGGGAAATGGGCGCGTGCGCCGGCGATTCGGAATGCGCCGTCGGGCACGTCTGCAATCTGGAGCTTCGTACGTGCGCGTGCGTGAACGACGAGTCTTGCGCGGGTTGGCCAGATGGAAGAACGGCATGCGACGCCGAGACGGGGGACTGCCGCATTCCGAGGCCCTTTTGCGACCCGCCATGCGACACAGCTTGTGAAGACTGCGATGCGGACAGTCATTGCAGGTTGAAAGAAGGGGCCGATTGTTGTTCGGATGACGACTGCGTTGTGCCGCCTTGGACTCGTTGCGAACCAAACACGCACCAGTGCGACGTTCAGCTCACTTGCGGCGACGGGTGCATATCGAACGAGGATTGCCGGGACTGCGACACGTTTGGTTTCAGATGTGTCGCTGGAATGTGCCAAAAAACAGAGTGCACCGAAAACGACGGTTGCGTTGCCTTCTGCGATCCCGACGTCGGTTGGTGCAACTCCGGCCTCTGCAACTGCGTCGTGCTACAAGGACTTTGCGGACTGTGCAATGCAAGCTACGAATGCAAAGAAGGTCTGATCTGTGGACAGATGAGCAAGAGCTGCACAAAAGAATGTTCCTGGACGGAAGATTGCATGGACGAAGAAGGCACACTTTTCATGTGCGGCAGACCGTACGGCGGGAGCACTTGCGTCTGTGCGTCGCCATCTTGCTGCAAACCTCCATGCGAGGGCGGTAGGCACTGCGACGAGATCGCCTGCTCGTGTCTGTGAAATCGGCGAATCGTCATCCCAAAAATCACCCGCTCCGGCGGGACGAGCCCGCCGGGGGCTTCACTTTTCACTTCTCACTTCCCAATTCCCAATTCTCACTTCTCACTGCGGAATGAGCGTGTCCCAGAAATCGCATTTCGCGGTGCGGATCCCCTGACCTGTTTCCATCGGGTCGTCGAGGCGAAGATAGGCGTCGAGCGTGCCGCCGAGAACCGGCCACTCGGGCGCGCCGCCACCGTTGGGGTCCCCGGTCGCCGCAAGCCGCGACCAGTAGCCGATGACGGCGTCCGAGAGCGCCGCCTCCCCGGCCGTGGGCACATACCCTTGGAACGTGAGGTTGCCGAAGACCAGCGGGAGTTCGCTCCCGTGGTACGCGCCCAGCGCCTTGAGCGCGGCGCCGCCGTTTTCGAGCGCGTGCGAATAAAGGTAGCGGTAGACGGGCTCGTCCTGCCCCTCGTCGGCCGCCCTTGCCGCGGTGCGCGCGGTACAGATGAATTTGGCGTCGGTGGATGCCACGATGTAGGCCAGGCGCGGGCTCCCGCCGTAGTCCGACGACGGGTATTCGGCCAAAATCGCGTCGGCGAGCGGCTGATACCCCGCGACAAGCGCGAGTACCATCTGTTCGTACTGCTCCTCAGTGATCTGCGGGACCCACCGGCTGGTCTCGTCGCTGTTGGCGCCGACTACGAGCGGCACGCGGTTGTGCGTCCCCTTCCTGAACATGTCGGCCGGCTTCTCGGGGATGACGTGTCCGTCCACGTTCGGCTGGTAGCCGCCGGACTTCCCCGCGACCGAGACCTTCTGCGGGTAGGCCTTGACGACCTGCTCGGCGGTGAGCGCGCGGAGGCACGCGGGGACATCCGGGGCGGAGTCGCACCCCGCCGCCTCCGCGAACTGTGCGCCGAACGCCTCGGCCTCGGCAAGCGTCTTCGCCGTGCACGCGCCCGATTCCATGAGCGCCGCGCGGAAGAGCCCCGTGGAAAGCGGAGAGACGACGTTCATGCATGTCTGTACCGCACCCGCCGACTCGCCAAAGAGCAGGACTTTCGCGGGGTCGCCCCCGAAAGCGGCGGCGTTTTGCCGCACCCAGCGGAACGCCGCAATCTGGTCCATGGTCCCGTAGTTCCCCGACCCGCCGTACCCGCTCTCGGCCGAGAGCGCTCTGTGCGCGACGAACCCGAACGCGTTAAGGCGATAGTTCATCGTCACCACGACGGCATTTGCCTTCACCGCAAGCCGGCTCCCGTCATAGATGTACTGTCCGTCTTTGGCCTGCTCGGAGGCCGACCCGGTCATGTGCCCCCCTCCGTGGATGAACGCCAAGACAGGCAGGCCCGCGCCCGGCGCGTAGCCGGCGGGAGTCCATACGTTGAGAACCAGGCAATCCTCGCTCCCTTCCATCGCCGCCGGGTCACCGTTTTCGTCAAGTTGAAGGCATTTTTCCCTGAACGCGACGGCCTGCAAAGTGCCCGCCAGACAACCGGGCTCGACCGGCGGCCGATAGCGAAGTTCTCCGACAGGCGGCGCAGCGTACGGAATTCCCAAAAACGCCCAACTGTCTCCGCTTTGCACGCCCCTGACCGCGCCCTTGTCGGTCACGACAAGCCCCGGTTCCGGCGTCACGCCGCTCCCGCACCCGGCGTCGCCGCCGCCGTCCGCCGTACCGGCGTCTGTCCCTGCGTCTGTCTCCGCGTCTGCGCCCGTGTCCCGCGTATCCGCGTCTTGCGACCGATCGTCCGTCGTCCCGGCGTCCTGCGATCCGGCGTCGGACGACTCGGACGCATCGGACAGATCTGAAGAGCACGACAGGAACACAACCGACGCCGCGACCCCTCCGACAACCGCCCGTTTCCGTAGCCACTCCATTGGGGGACCTCCGGTTCCTCGCGCACGACAATAATAGTCCAGCGTGAGGCGATTGTCGAAACACGAAAGTCCTTGACGATCGGTACAGCGCCCGCGTAAGCTCCGATCCGTAAGAACGGGTTTCCAAAACGAGGAGGAGCGGGACAATGCGACAGTTGCTCGTTGGCGGGTTGTTGATAGCGGCGGCCGCCGCCGTGAGCGCAGGGTGTGACGAGGGGAATGACTGCCAGATCTTCCTTGAGAACCTCTGCTCGTACGCGTCGTACAAGAAGGACAAGGAGGACTCAATAGCGCAGGCGCGCCAGGACCAGTGCAAGTGCATCACCGACGGGGCCGGGGCCGTCGAAGGCGAATACCAGAAACTCGAGTGCACTGCGGACATCGAAGAGATGGCCGCCCTCGATCCGGAGGTCGACAATGACGCCGAGCAGCTAATGGTGTGCCGCGCGCGAAACGGCATGCTCGAGGCGCTCAAGGACGACTACATCACGACGTGCATCCAGACCGACGGCAACAAGGATTGCGAGGACGCGCTGGACGGCTGCCAGGAGGATTGCGAGGACACGTGCAAGGACGACTGCGACTACACGGCAGAGAACTTCGACCCGGACAAGTGCGAGGAGTGCCAGCAGGCGTGCGGCGGCGAGTGCGCGCGCAAGTACCCGTGCAACGACATGTGCGGCTGAGGGCGAAACGATGCGGACCTCCTTTGAACCTCGGGCAGAACCGAATCTGCCGCAGAGCACACAGAGAAAACCGAGAGAGGGCCGTCGGCCTTTTCCGGTATCTCTGAGAACTCTGTGCCCTCTGTGGCCAAAATCCGTCCGCTTCGTTGCCGTGATGTTCGCTCTTCTGTCCGCGGCCGCAAGCGCGGGGTGCGACGAAAACGAGTGCGAGTCGCTCGCCCAGGCGCTCTGCGAGTACGAGTCGTTCAAGACCGACAAGGAAGACGCCCTGGCGAAACAGCGGAGCGACGACTGCAAGTGCTTCACCGAGGGTGCCGACTCGCTCGAAACGAATCCCGCGATCATGCGGTGCGTCTCGCTGCTCGAGCACGTCAGCGCCCTGACCGGCGGCTCGGAGTTCGGGATAGCGACCCTTCACGCGTGCCGGGCGGCGCACAACCAGCTTGACGAATACCAGGACCGGTACATAGAGGTGTGCATCCAGACCGACGGCACCAAGGAGTGCAGAAACACGCTTGAGGCGTGCTCCGAGGACTGCCCCGACGAATGCAAGGAGGAGTGCCCGGGCGAAGACCCCGAAGACTGCACCGATTGCCAAAACGCGTGTTTCATGGAGTGCAACATCAAGTATCCGTGCAATTCTATGTGCATAGATTTCGACTTCACCGACTTCGTCCCCGAGGTGAACCCCGGAAACGGCGGCGGTGGAGGGGGCGGGGGCGGCGACAACTGCAGTCTGGAATGCTCGGGCGAAACGATCACCTATTCGTGCGCGACCCCGGACAGCGAGACGGCGTTCACCTACTGCGAAAACGGCGCCATGCAATCGGCAACGGTGACCTATTCAAACGGGCACACCATTACCTGCAACTTCGGCTGCTCGGGTTCGGGCGGCACCTGCCACGACGACACGGGCGAGACCTGCTCGTTGTGAGGGCCGCGCGGCTATGACATCCTTGCCCTGCCCCCGCAGCCGGAGGGCCGGCCGTGTTTGATTGCCCCGGCGGGTTCTGCTATTATCTACGTGGGTCTCACCGGATTGAAAAAAGGGCTCATCAGCATAGCAGCGTGAGCGGTTCCAAGTCACAGTGCCCGTTGGTGCTTCTTAGGCGGAGGGTGCCATGAAGAACGCGGCGTGGGTCTTGTTGGCGGCGGGAGTGCTCCTTTCGGTTGCGGCGGCGGGGTGCGGGCGGACCGTGCCGGAGTACTGCGGCAACACGAACGAATGCCCCGAACTGTACGAGTGCGTGGACAACCACTGCGTGGCGGCGCAGAAGGACAAGGGGTGCCCCGACGGATGTCCCACCGGTCAGGTCTGCCAGAACGGCAAGTGCATCTCGCCCGACCTCTCGTGCGCGAGCGACGCGGACTGCCCGCCGGGGATGCAGTGCCTCGAAGGCAAGTGCACGGTCAAACCCGCGTGCACGACGAACTACGACTGCCCCAACGGCTACCAGTGCCAAAACGGCGCGTGCAAGAAGGCCGACGAGTGTTCGTCGGACGCGAACTGCCCCGGGGGGAAGTGCATCAACGGCTACTGCCAGCCCGTCGAGTGCTCGGAAACGAAGAAATGCCCCGACGGCTACCGCTGCGACAAGGACCAGTGCGTCCCGGACGACAAGTGCACAAGCGACGCCGACTGCAAGGAAGGGTACAAATGCCGGGCCGGAAGCTGCGTCCGGCCGGACTGCCGAACCGACGGCTGCCCCCCGGACCTCGTCTGCGACCCCGCTACCGGCAACTGTGTGAAGCCGTGCGAATGCGAGTCCGACGCCGACTGCGGCGACGGCTACCGCTGCCAGGGCTGCAAGTGCTTCCCCGTCGGCCAGTGCGAAGACGTCGGGGAGTGCGCCTCGGACGAGGACTGCCCCGAGTTCTACTGGTGCGACCTGTCCACGTGCACCTGCCGCACCGAGGTCGGCTGCACGAGCGACTGCGACTGCCTCGACAACGGCGTGTGCGAGAGCGGTGAGTGCAATACATGGATCAACCGCCTGAACAACTGCTGTCTCGCCCCGTTCTGCCCGCCCGGCAACTGGTGCGTGTATCCCTGGGGCGAAGAGGGTGTCTGCCCCGGCGGCGGGTGTTTCACCGACTGCGACTGCCTTGACGAGGGCGGCAAGTGCGACGACTACTCGGGCGGGTGCTACATCGGCGAAGAAATGAACCAGTGCTGTGCGGCGCCGTACTGCCCGCCCGGCCAGGAGTGCGTGAACCCGGACAGGTCATGGTCCTTCTGCCCGGGGGAGTGCAGGAGCGACTGGGACTGCCCCCAGGGTTTCGCGTGCGAAAACGAGTACTGCGTCTTCGCGGGCGAGTGCAGGTATGACTACGAATGCGGCCCCGGTTATCAATGTCTGAACTACGAGTGCGTGCCGGGCCCGGAGTGCCAGGGCGACTGGCAGTGCCCCGAGGGCTACCGCTGCGTGGACGGCACGTGCCAGCCGGGCTGGACATGCAGAAACGATTGCGACTGCCTGTACGGCATCGACTACGCGGCCGCCGACGGCGGGAGCGCGGGAGGAGGAGGAGGGATGGCCGCCGACGGAGGGACCATCGCGGTGGATGCCGGCCCAATCCCGTACGGCGACCTTTGCATCAACGGCACGTGCACCATAGGCGACCGCAACAACCAGTGCTGCGCCGCGCCGTATTGCCCGCCGGGCGAAAAGTGCGTCAACTGGGACGACTCGTGGTCGATCTGCCCCTCGCAGCAGTGCTGGAGCGATTGGGACTGCCCCGAGGGCTACCGCTGCATCAACGGCACCTGCCAGTTCCAGGGCCAGTGCCAGTACGACTACCAGTGCCCCGAGGGGTACAGGTGCATCAACTACCAGTGCCAGTGGCAGCCGCAATGCCAGTACGACTGGGACTGCCCCCCCGGCTACCAGTGCATCAACGGCTACTGCCAGCCCGGCGAGAAGTGCGCAACCGACTGCGACTGCGAGCCCGAGCTCGCGTGCGGCGGCGACATGTGCGTCGCGATGGACCGGATGAACATGTGCTGCGCGTACCAGTACTGCGAACAGGGAACCGAGTGCCAGAACCCCGACGGATCGTGGAGCCTCTGCCCGGGCCGGTGCAGGCGCGACACGGACTGCCCGCAGGGTTTCTCGTGCTTGAGCCGCCGGTGCGAGTTCACGGGCGAGTGCATGACCGACTCGGACTGCGGCCCGGGCTACGACTGCCAGAACTACTACTGCGTCTTCACGGGCGAGTGCCAGAACGACTGGGAATGCCCGCCCGGCAGCCGGTGCATCAACTTCCAGTGCGTGATCCAGCCGCAGTGCCAGAGCGACTGGGACTGCGCACCGGGCGAGCACTGCATCGGCGGCCAGTGCGTCCCGACCCCGTGCAAGACCGACTGCGACTGCCCCGAGTACCTCGCGTGCGGCGGCGGCACGTGCGTCGCGTTGGGAAGCAGGCAGAACCAGTGTTGCGCGTACGAATACTGCGACGCGACCGCCAAGTGCCAGAACCCCGACGGGTCGTGGTCCACCTGCCCCGGCAAGTGCCGGTACGACTCGGAGTGCCCGCAGGGGTACAAATGCGTGAACTACCTGTGCGAGTTCGCCGGGCAGTGCAAGACCGACGCCGAGTGCGGGCCGGGCTACCGCTGTCTGCAGTACCAGTGCCAGTTTGTCGGGCAGTGCAAGACCGATCAGGACTGCCCTCCCGGCAGCCGGTGCATCAACTTCCAGTGCGTGGTCCAGCCGGAGTGCCGCGCCGACTGGGAATGCCCCGACGGCTACCGGTGCATAAACGGCACCTGCCAGTTCGCAGGCGAGTGCCAGTCGGACTGGGATTGTCCCGAGGGGTATTCGTGCATCAACTACCAGTGCGTCTTCGGCGGCGAGTGCCAGATAGACGCCGACTGCGGACCGGGATACCGGTGCGTGAACTACCAGTGCGAGTTCGCCGGACAGTGCCAGAACAACAACCAGTGTCCCTACGGCTACCAGTGCGTCAACTTCCAGTGCGTGTTCGCCGGCCAGTGCCACACCGACGCCGACTGTGGACCGATGGAAAAGTGCCAGAGCTACTACTGCGTCCCGGTGGAGTGCAAGAGCGACTGGGACTGCCCCGAGGCGTACCGGTGCGTCAACAATAACTGCCAGTTCCAGGGGCAGTGCCACAACGACTCGGACTGCCCGTCGGGGTACGCGTGCGAGAACTACTACTGCGTCTTCACCGGCGAGTGCCACAACGACGGTGACTGCGAGCCCGGCTACAAGTGCGTCAACTACCACTGCTCGTACCAGGGCCAGTGTCTCGTCGACTCGGACTGCCCGGGCGGCCACAAGTGCATCAACCGCCAGTGCCAGTTCACCGGCGAGTGCAAGACCAACGCCGAGTGCGACGCGGGCTACCAGTGCATCAACTACCAGTGCGTCTTCGGCGGCGAATGCAAGACCGATGCCGAATGCCAGGCAAACTACAAGTGCATCTCGTTCAAGTGCATCTTCCAGGGCCAGTGCCAGGCCGACAGCGACTGCGACCCGGGGTACAAGTGCATAAACAGCCAGTGCGTCTACAGCTACCAGTGCCAGACCGATCAGGAGTGCGGCGTGGGCTACGCCTGTCAGGACGGGAAGTGCGTGTACCTCGGCCAGTGCACAAAGGACGCCGACTGCCCCGCCGGGAAGCGCTGCTACAACTACCAGTGCGTCGACAAGCCCGAGTGCGAGAAGGACAGCGACTGCCCGGCCGGGAAGGTCTGCGACTTCTACACGCACACCTGCATCGACGACAACAAGTGCGGCTCCGACGCCGACTGCCCTGCGGGCTTCTTCTGCGTCGCCGGCCAGTGCTCGCAGTTCATCCCGTGCAAGAGCGACGGCGACTGCCCGTCGGGCAACTACTGCAACCAGGGGATGTGCACCGCCATCCCGTCGTGCGCTAAGGACTCTGACTGCCCGGCCGGCTACCGCTGCGACTACGGCTACTGCCAGCCGGGCTCGTGCGCGACCGACGACGACTGCAACAACGGCTGGCTCTGCCACAAGGGGATCTGCTTCCCGCCGCTCTACTGCAACACCGATCGCGACTGCCCGTTCCCCGAGCAGCGGTGCATCAACTACGAGTGCCAGGTTCCGGGCGGCGGCTGCCAGTCCGACGCCGAGTGCCCCCGCAACCAGGTCTGTCTGGGCGGCGTCTGCTACGACCTGTGGCCGGTGATGTGCGAGACCGACGCCGACTGCCGGCAGGGCGAGGTGTGCAACTTCGGGTACTGCCAGCCCAAGGAGGGGTGCGAGACCGACGCCGACTGCGGCCCCGGCGAGTGGTGCAACATGGGGATGTGCGAGCCGCGCGAGGGCTGCTGGAGCAACCTCGACTGCAAGCCCGGCCAGGTCTGCCGCAACGGGCAGTGCACCTCCGAGACCGGGTGCTCGATTGACGCCGACTGCAACCCCGGCTACGAGTGCATCAACGGCAACTGCACGTTCGCTGGCGAGTGCCACACGACGGCGGACTGCCCCGAGGGCGAGAAGTGTTACAACTACCAGTGCGTCGTGCCGGTCTCCTGCACGAAGGACGCCGACTGCCCCCAAGGCCAGATCTGCGACCTTTTCATCAAGACCTGCACGCCCAAGCTCACGTGCCAAAGCGACGCCGACTGCCCGGCGCTTTCGTACTGCTTCGGCGACACGTGCATGACGACGGAATTTTGCCAGAGCGACGCCGACTGCCCCTCGGGGACGTACTGCACGTACAACACCTGCTACCCGCTCCCGGACTGCAAGTACGACTACGAGTGCGACGACGGTGAGCGGTGCGACGCCGGCAGGTGCCAGCCCACGGGGTGCAGCTCGGACGCCGAGTGCGACCACGATTTCGTGTGCCGCGCCGGCCGCTGCCTGCCGCCGTTCTACTGCGAGGAAACGTCCGACTGCCCGTTCTGGGGCCTCCAGTGCATCAACCGTGTCTGCTCGAATCCCGGCGGCTGCACCGCCGACAGCCAGTGCCCGGTCAACCAGTTCTGCATCAACGGCGCGTGCTTCTTCATGCCGGCCATCAACTGCCTGACCGACGAGGACTGCCAGTGGGGCCAGCTCTGCGAGTTCGGGTACTGCCAGGACGAGCCGCAGTGCTTCAGCAACATAGACTGCGGCCCCGGCGAGGTCTGCCAGAAAGGGACGTGCGTGGTGTGGTAAGGCTCAAGTGGCCAGTAGCCGGTGGCCAGCGGCGGACAGCGGGTAGCGCGTAGCGGCGCGTGGACGTCTTGGAGTGCGGTGGCCGGCGGCCTCTCGCACCCCAAACGAAGTGAGTGGTGTTGACACCGCCTTGGACGGGGCGGCTCGACGCCCCGCATGCGCGCTGGATTCGTTTGTGCCGCCGGCCCCCTGGGGCCCGAGCACCGTGTAGCCACGGTCGTAAGACCGTGGTACACGGGAAAAGAAACGTCAAAGCCCCCATAGGGGGCGACGAAAAAAGGCAGTTCGACACCCCGCTGTCGGTGGCGTGATCCGAGAGGGGGACCAAGATTGGCGAAATACGGCTACCGCGTCGTTTTCAGACCGTCGCTTCCGGTCAGGCTGATATTCTACGCTGGCGCGATCGTTGTCTACCTTGCCCTCCTGGCAGCGATCGCCTTCCTGCCGCTCTGTTACTTCCTGAGTTTGGGCTGGGGAGACATTGCCATCTTCATCGTCGGCCTCACCGCCGTCGCCGCCGCGGCCTTCGCCGTCAGGAACGAAGCTCTGGAAGTCGAGGTGTCAGACGAAGGGATAAGGATTCGCACGTTGTTTTCAAACAAAACCCATCGTTTCGCCGACATCATGCATCTTGAGTATTTCCCGTCGAACGGCGACATCATCGCGATGCGAATCCGCGTCTCGGAAAGAACGTACCAAATCGGCATGCTTCGCGAGAAAGAAGAATTCCTCCAGGAAATAACGTCCAGAAGCCCATCGACGCGCGTCGAGAAGAGCACAACCTCGTACTACGGAGCGCCATGACCCCCGCCCGCCTCCTTACGTACAAAGCTCATGACGCTTCTTTGGGGCGCGTCCGTCCTGCTTGTGATGTACTTTGCCACGGTCGGGGAGTTTCGGAAGGCGGCGGGGGGCGTTTTCGCGGCGGTCGCGTTCATCCTCAGGCAGGCGGGGCTCATCAAGCAGGGCGGCAACCCTGGGCTGGAATACGCGACCCCTTTGGGGTCGTCGCGCAACCCGGAACGCGCCGACGGACTCTCAAGTGCTTTCGACCGGCGGCTGCGACTCGTACGGCGGGCCGTCGAGAACCTCGCGGACCTTGCGGCCTATGAGATCCGGGCCGAACGGTTTTTTGATGAGGACCTTCCCCGGTTCCAGCACGCCGTGGTCGGCTATTACGTCGTCGGTGTAGCCCGACATGAACATCACCTTCGCGCCCCGGCGGACCCTGGCAAACCTGTCGGCCACCTCGCCCCCGTCCATCTCGGGCATGATGACGTCCGTCAGCAGGAGATGGATGTCGCTCGAGTACTTTTCGGCGACCGCCAGCGCCTCGGGGCCGTCCTCGGCCTCGATCACCGTGTAGCCCAGATCCCTGAGCATCCGGCCGGTGAGCCCCCGCACCATGGGCTCGTCCTCGACGACCAGGACCGTCTCGGTCCCTCGCGGCACCGGCGGGGCGTCGGCCGCCTCGGGCTCGGCCTTTCTGACGTCGAGCAGCGCCGGAAGATACACCTTGAAAACCGCTCCCTTCCCCGGCTCGCTCTCGACGATGATGTTCCCCTGGTGCTGCTTGACGATTCCGTACACCGTGGCGAGCCCCAACCCGGTCCCCTTGCCCAGCGCCTTGGTCGTGAAGAAGGGCTCAAACAGGTGCGCCTTCACCTCCTCGGTCATCCCCGTACCCGTGTCGGCAATCGAAACCCGAACAAACTCGCCCGTGGCGACGTCCGGCAGCCGCGTTCCCTCGGAGTCATCAAGCGCCGCCCGCGCGGTTTCGATCGTTACAGCGCCACCGCGGGGCATGGCGTCGCGGGCGTTGACGACGAGGTTCATGATGACCTGCTCGATCTGTCCCGGGTCGACCCTGACGGGCGGCAGGTCTCCCGCATGCCTCACCACAAGAGCCACGTCCTCGCCTATCAGCCGCCTGAGCATCTTCTCCATGTTGGCAATCAGCTCGGGGATCTTCACCATCCGGGGTTCAATGACCTGCCGCCGCGAAAACGCGAGGAGCTGGCGCGTCAGCCCCGCCGCCCGTTCGGCCGCCGCCAGGACCTGTTCGATGTCCCCCAGGGCGCGGTCACCCTGCTTGAGCGACTGTTTCACAAAGCGGGAATACTCGGTGATGACGAGCAGGAGGTTGTTGAAGTCGTGCGCCACCCCGCCGGCAAGCCGCCCGATGGTTTCCATCTTCTGCGTCTGGATGAGCTGCTCTTCAAGCCGGATGCGCTCGGTAAAATCGCGGTAGTTGACGATGACCGCCCCGACGGCGGGCACGAGCAGCAGGTTGTTGACAATCGCCTCCATGTGGCGCCACGAGCCGTCGCGATGCCTGAACCTGAACTGGATGGCGCTGGGCCTGCCGGGCGACTGGAACGCGGCCACGTAGGCCGTGGTGGCGGCATGAAGATCATCGGGGTGGACGAAATCGAACATCTTTTTCCCGATGATCTCGTCGGCGCGGTAGCCAAGGACGCGAGTGACCGCCGGTCCGACGTACTGTATCCGCCCGACGTTGTCCATCGTGGAGGTGACGTCCGACGAGTACTCGAGAAGCGACTTCAGGCGTTCCTCTCCCCTGGCATGCTCGTCCTCGCCCGTGGCGCTGGTGTCGAGGTCCGCCGAGAGCCTTGCATTCGCCTTCTCGAGTTCCTCGATCCTTTTCTGAAGCCTCTCCGTGTGTTCTTCGACGCGCTGGCGGTAGCCCCGCTGTCGCTCGCGAATCAGGTTGACGGCCCTGGCGAGCCCGGAAAGACCGATGCCAATCGGCACTTCGATCGACCGATCCAATCGCCCATCCGCCATCTCCTCGATGTCGAACACCAGCCGGCGGATCGCGCCTGAGAACCGCCCGGTCACGAAGACCGTGAGCGCGATGGCCATGAAAAGGATCGAGATCGTGAGGAGCACAGCCGACACGGGCGACCGGCCGAACACATAGATCCCAATGCTGGCGACCAACACGAGGCTCACCAACAGCACGGAGTAACGCGCAGCGATGGAAACGCCGACCTTCATCCCGAACACCCCGGACGGTGTACATTCATTGCCGCAACAATCTACACTTTCGCGCGACGCGCCGCCACAACAAACTCGTTTCGTGATAGAATGGGAGGTCGAAAAGGGGTTTTATGCTGCGCGTTCTCATTGCCGAAGACGAGGAGATCATCAGAAAGGCGCTCGCCCTCCTCGCCGGGTCGTTTGCCGGAATCACGGTCGTGGGCGAGGCGAAGAACGGCCGCGAGGCGATCACCCTCGCCGGCGAACTCACGCCCGATGTCATCCTGATGGACCTGTTGATGCCGGTTTTGGACGGGGTCGCCGCCACCCGCGAGATCAAGAAGGCCAACTCGTCGATCAAGGTGATCGCCTTGACCGCCCTCGGCGGCGGCCGGGAGATCTCGGACGGGCTCGCAGCCGGACTCGACGGGTACGTGCTAAAAAAGGCGCCGCCCGAGGAACTCAGGATCGCGATCGAGACTACGGCGGCCGGCGGAAGGCACATAGGCGGCGAGGTGGCGGAGGCGATTGCCCGGGCGTTCAGGGACCTGAGCAGCGGGGTCCCGCCCGGCGGAAAGGCCGTTTCGCCCCGCGAGGCCGAGGTCCTGGAGCTTCTGTCGCAGGGGTGCCGCGCGAAGGAAATCGCGACGCGCCTCGGGATCAGCGTGCGCACGGTCGAGAAGCACCGCGACAGCCTGCGACGCAAGTACGGCGCCGAGACGATTGCCGAACTGGTCGCGGCTTACGTGAAGGAGCAGCTTGGCGGCGGGGAAACCCCGCCACGCTGATCTACCCGATTGGACGGATGAACTCGGCGGCGAACCTCTCGCAGCGCGCGGCATCGTTCGCGTCCGCCGCTGCCTCCAGGGCCGCGCCCACGTGCTCGGCCTCGGAAAGTCCGAACGTCATGCCAAGGCCCTTGATGGAGTGACCGAGCCTTCGGGCCCCCGCCCAGTCCCCCGCCGCGGCCGCCACTCCGATCTGCGCCGCAAGCTCTCTGCATCGGTCCAACGCTTCGCCGCGCAGCCGCCCCGCCTCCGCGCCCGGGCCGGGTTCGACCACGGGTCCCGGCCCGTTCGTCCCGACGACCGCGCGAATCGCCTCGAACAACCGTTCTCTGGAAACAGGTCTCGGGAGATACGAATCGCAACCCGCCGCGACGGCCGCTGACGCGCTCCCTGCGCCGGCGTCCGCCGAGATCCCGATGACCGGCGTTCTGCCGCCGTACGCGGCGTCCATGGCCCTCATCCGCGCGACGACCTCGATCCCGCTCAATCCCGGGAGATGCATGTCGAGCAGGGCGCAGTCGAACGGGCCTTTCTCGAACTCGCGGAGCGCGGTTTCCCCGTCGGCCGCTTCGACCATCGTCACGCCGGCGTCCTCGAAATACAGGCGCAGAAGGTCAATGTTCTCCGGGACATCATCGACCGCCAGGAGTCGAAGGCCTGGCGGAAGGGATGCCCAGGGACTGGACGCCGCCTCGACACCCGGCGGTTCGGACTCACGAAGCGGCAGCGTGACCGTGAACGTGCTCCCTTTCCCCTGTTCGCTTTCGGTCTCGATGCGGCCGCCCATCAGGTTGACGATGTCCCGCGTGATCGATAGTCCCAGGCCGATGCCCCCGCGCACGCGGTCGCGACCATGGGTTGCTTTCGAGAACGGCTCGAAGATCGCGTCGATTCGGTCCGGGCCGATCCCGATCCCGGTGTCCCTCACGACGATTTGAAGCGACGGCGGCCCGGCTCCCTCGACGCCGACGTTCACCCGGACTTCTCCCGCATCGGTGTATTTGAGGGCGTTTCCGATGAGGTTGGTGAGCACCTGGAAAAGCCTTTTCCCGTCCCCCTTTATCGTGGAAGGCACGTCGGGGGCGACTTCGATCCCGAAGGCCATGCCCTTTTCCTCGAACTGCTCGGCGAACATCTCGCGCAGGTCGTGGAGGAGCGGCCTCAGAAAGACCGGCTCGCGCGTGAGCGTCATCCGTCCCGCCTCGATGAGCGAGCGGTCCATCGCGTCGTCCATCAGGCCCTTGAGCGTTGCGCACGAGCGCGCCGAAAGGTCCACGAGGCGGCGCTGCCGGTCGTCGAGCGGCGTTTCCGACAGCACGTCCACCGACCCGGCGATGGCATGAAGAGGCGTGCGCATCTCGTGGCTCATCATGCTCACGAAACGCGATTTCGCGGCGCTCATCTTTTCGGTTTCGCCCAACGCCTGTCTGATCTTCTCTTCCGCGCGTTTCAACTCGCTCACGTCCCGCAGAACGACGAGCCGCCCCTCCTTGCGCGCCCCCTCGTCGCGCACGCTGGTCACTGTCACGTGCCAGAACCGGCCGGCCACCTCAACCGCCATCTCGCCCTCGCTCAGACGGAAACCCGTGCCCTCCATCCCGCGGGAAAGCCTCCCTTCGCCGAGAGGCGTCTGCCGGATATCGGTCCCGATGCAACCCTCGCCGAGCGCAAACGTCGAGCGCGCAGATCTGTTGGCCCCCGCGATGCGCCCGTCCTCGTCGAGGATGAACACCGGATCGATCATCTCTTCGAACAGCCTCTCCCGCGCGACCGGAACGAGGTCTATGAGACCGTATCTGAAGATGGCCAGCGAATAGCCCACACCCAGGAGCCAGAATGTCGAGTGGACCATCGAGAGCCCGCGGACAGGCGATATCGAAAGAGCATCTATCAGAACGGGAGGCAGAGTAACCGCGATCATCACGGCGAACCTGCCGCGCTCGCGCGGCGCGGCCCGCAACAGGCCCGCCACGTACAGCCCGGTCGAGATCGCGAGCAGGAGCATGATGTAGAAGTAATGAACCAGGAACAGCGGGCCCCGTTTCCAGATCAGAAAGGCCGCAGAACCTTCACGTGCGATGGTGAAGTCGTAGCCGAACAGTTGATGGTTGGCGCCCGAGAACGACAGGACGGCAGCCGCGGCCGGCACGACAGACAGAAGCGCAATCCTCGTCCGCGTCAGCCATGCGCCGTTTCCGGTCACCTCGAGCGCAAACGACAGCGCGAAAAGCGCGACAAGCTGCGCGCAGACCGCCCCCATGTTCCAAAGGAAGGTCTTGACTGCGATCTCCGTCGAACACAAATTCGCGGCAAACATCGCCGACCAGACGCCCATCACCCACATCACATGGAAGAACCGCCACGCCGCCGGGACGCGGCGCCGCGAGTAAGCGAATGCCGCCAGTGCCCCGGTCACCAGCGCCGAAAACAACGGCAGTATCACGAATGGGGTGAAATAGAACATCGTGCCCAGTGTAGCCCACGATGCGTATTTTTACCACCCGGCATGGGTAGTTTTGCCCGCTTTACCGATGGCACGTCTCAATGTTATTTTCCACTAACCAGCATCCGGGAGCGACCGGAGCCGGGTCCAAGGCGTCTTTTCGATCACGGGAATCACCAATGCGTGTAGCCCGTGCTGTAAGCATAGTGCACCCACCAGATCTTGTCCGGCTGCAGGAGAAAGGCCCATGTCAACTGAACGCAAGTCAAACGTGAACGGTGTTTTCGCGATTGGCGCCGTCGTGGCAGCCATGCTGGTCCCC
>JACRCP010000208.1 GCA_016218965.1 Deltaproteobacteria bacterium
AGTTCTTCACCTTCTGGTTCAAGTACGTCTTCCCGAACCGCAGCCGTCTCGAGATAGGCGACACGGCGTACGTCACGGCGCTATTGAAGGACGATCTCGAGCGCCACGTTTCGCTGGCATTCGAGGACGCCTGCCGGGATATCTGCGGCCGCCTCATGCGCGACGGCGTTATGAGCTACACGCGCATCGGCCGGTGGTGGTCGAAGGACGCCGAGATAGATCTTGTCGCGTTCGACGAGGACGAAGGAACCGCTTGGTTCGGCGAGTGCAAATGGAGCCGCAAGAAGGTGGGCGAGGACATCTACAGGGACCTCGTGAGAAAATCCGCGTTGGTGGATTGGAAAACGGGCACACGGGAGGACCGTTTCATTCTTTTTGGCAGGAGTGGCTTCACGGACGGCATGGAGAGGATTGCGAAGGAAGAAAACTGCGTTCTGGTGGATGGCGGGCGCGTAGTGCCCAACAGAGCACGGCCGTAGGCAGGAAGAGTCCAACCGACCGCCGCGCGGCCCGGGTTGCGCGCAGGGCGCCATGCCGCCTATAATGCCAATCGATGCGATGCAGAAAAACAGCCGCGTGGGCCGCCGGCCTGGTTTTGGCGGCGACGGTGTTCTCGTGTACGGGCGAGACCCCGGGTCCGTTCCTGCCTGGCGCCGGGTCCGAAGACGGAGCCGCCGATCTTGACTTCGGAGGGCCGGCCCGGGACTCGGGGACCCCGCCGGCCGACACGGGTCCTGCCGGCGACACAAGCGCATATGCTGACGGAGGTGCGGCCGACGCGGCGGCGGCCGACGCGGGGGCAAGCGACGGGGGCGGCGACGCCGGGCCGGTTGAAGGAGGAGACTCCACCGACTCCGGGGGTCACGCCGACATCGAGACGGGTGAGGACGCCACCGTCGAAGACGCCGGTGCGGTGGATTCGGGCACGGACACCAGCACCGAAGGCGACGCCCAAAGCGGGGACACCGGAGCGGACGCCGGAGGAGACGGCGGGGCCGGGGATTCCGGCGCGGACGCGGGGTGCCCCGTTCGCACTTGCACCGAGTTCGGCACCTGCGCGACCTACCAGACGTGCGAGCCCTGCCCGGAGACGCCGCTGGAGATCTGCAACGGCGCGGACGACGACTGCAACCCCGCGACACCCGAGGAGGGTTTGCAGATCGACTGCCCGCCGGGCGAGCTGTGCCGCGGCGGGACCTGCTGCGCGGACGAATGCGGTCCCGTCGGTGCAAAGAAATGCGCGGACTCGGCGCATGCGCGTTTGTGCGGGCAGGGCGACGCTGACCTGTGCATCGAATGGAAAGCCCCGGAGGAGTGTCCCGTCAATTATTCTTGCGTGGGCGCCGGGGACTGCGTTTGTGGAGGGGTCGCATGCAACGGTGCGTGCTGCGCCGCCGGGCAGGTATGCGGCCGTTTCTCGTGCTGCGTTCAGGAGACGGACGCGCAGTTCTGCGCAAGGCTCGGGAGGATCTGCGGGCCGGTGTCCGGAAACGACCTTTGCGGCTGGGGGCGAACGGCCGAGTGCGGGGTCTGCACGCAGTTCCCCGGGTCGTTTTGCAAGAGCGGCGGGTGCCAGTGCCAGCTCAAGAACTGCACGCCCGGAGAGATCGAGTGCGGCGGGCCCTGGTCCAACGACTGCGGCGGGACTTTTTTGTGCCCCGACTGCACCCCTCCGGCTTCGTGCGTCGGGGGGCGGTGCGAGCCGCCCGACGCGGGCTACGTTGACGCGGGAGAGGACGCGGGAGAGGACGCGGGGGACGATTCCGGCGCGGACGGCGGGGCGGACGGTGGCATCGACGGCGGGGCCGCGGGTGACGACGCGGGGCCGGACGCAGGGCCCGATTCCGGCGAGGAGCCGGCAAACATCGTCCTTCCGGCCTTGACCGCCTCCGTCCCGGTGCGTCTGGATGCGGACAAGGGGAATCAACCATCGTTGTTTTTCGAGACGGGGAAGGTTTTTGCCTTCTACAACGACACCAAGGCGGACGAGCCCGCGAAGACGATGCTTTACCAGAGGCGATCGCCGACCGGGGGCGCCGCATTCGATCCCGCGCGGGAAGTCTCGGAAGGGTCGTTCGGGGCCGACGTGGTGAACGTGGCCGGAGAGCTTGTGATTGCCGCCGCGACCGGCCAGGTGACGCTCTTCTTCGGGAGCACAGACGACGGCGACGGCTGGCACTTCCACCAGTCGATCTGGGCAACCGACGGGCCGTGCGAAACGACGTTCCCTTCGCGATTCCTCCGTCCCGTCCCTCCCGATCCCGCGATCGCGCAGTCCTTCCTCCACCGGGGTCTCTTTGGCTGCCAGGACGAGACCCGCTACGTTGCGTCATCGGGGGGAACATGGGGGACGGGGCAGGAAATCGGGAGCGGTACTCCGTCAGGGGCGTTTCGGACCGGAGGCCGCATCACCGTCGGCACCGCATGGGGCGCGGTCTACTCGGACGACGGGGGCTCGGCGTGGACGGCGTGGCCGCAGGGCGGCACGACAAGGGACCAGGTCCGCGGCACCGGCATGGGGATGGACGACCAGGACCGCCTGTACCTCACGAACCAGTACAACTACGCCAACGAGTACGCGCTCGTTCTCATCATTTCAGATCCGGGCGCCTCGGGTTGGGGACGCAGGGTGAGGTTGCACGCGAGCGCCTACGCCATCACCGATTCGCTCGCGGCGGTGCGCGGCTCGAAGATCGTCGTGGTCTGGCGCGGGAGCAAGGACGGGACGGTGCTCGGAAGCTACTTTAAGATGTCGGTCTTTGCCATGTTCAGTCCGGACTACGGTGCGTCATGGACGGCGCCGGTGCAAATTGACGCGGCGCCGGCGGACCGGAACATCGGAGGCATCGCCGTCGCTTCGGACGGCGCCGAGGCGGCGATCGCCTGGGGCGAGACAGGTGAGGGCATTTCCTACGACTTCCGTGGCGTCTATTTCACGCGTGTGACCTGGTAGGAGGCGCGTTTCATGGAACGGCGAAAAGGCGTGTTGCGGGCAGTCGTTTTTGTTTGCGCCGGCCTTCTCGCTGCGGCGGGCTGCTACTCGGCCCCCGAAGAAACCGGTCCGCGCCCCGACGCCGCTTGGTCGGATGCGGCGGCGGTGGACGGGGACATGCCGGATGAAGGCGCGCCGGATGGCGGCGGCGTGCTGGATTCCGGGGGCGGAGGGGAGGACGCGGGCGGCGGGGCGGATGGAGAAATTGAGGATGCTTTGGGGACCGATGCCGGTGAAACATCCGATTCGGCCGGCGGGGACGCTCAATCTGACGTCGGGACGGATGCGGGAACAAACCCTGACGGCGCGGCACCGGACGTGGGTGTGGATGCCGGCCCGGAGCTCGACGCGGGCGCCGATTCAGGACCTCTCCCGGATGCCGGGGCCGATGCGGGCGTCGGTCCGGGCGAAGACGTCCTCCTTGAGGTCGACGGACCGTTCTTCACGCCGAGCGACGCCGATCTCATGAGGAGGTACGACGTCGGCCAGAACGGCACGGTGTACACGCGCATCGGGCTGCGGTTCGACGTTCTGGCCGGGGAGTACGTCCCGCAGCCGGCCGGCGGGAACCGGCTCGAGCACATACTTTTCGGCCTCTTCCGGGCGCACCGCCCCTCGTCGAATGAACGCTACATCGCGGGCGCGGCGGCCGTGACGTTTGCCGACGGGAAGGCGCCGCACTTCCGGATGTTCGGGCGGGTCACCATCGGCTCGGGGTACCAGACCTACACGTCGGACAGCGGGACGTACCGGTGGGTCAGCGGCGGGAACTACCGGATGGAGTGCTTTCTTGATGGCGTCGCCGACGTGCAAGAGTGCGTGCTTTCACTTGACGGCCAGGAGGTCGCGACGCGGACGCTTTCGGTCGCGTACCTTGTGCCCGAGGACCACATGTCCACGGCGTTCTGGATCGAAATCGGGACGGATGTTTTAAACGAGTTGAGCGCGACCCCAATCGGCTGGCAGTTTTCGAACCTCCTCGTCACCGCGGCAAGGAAATGAGATGACCCCGCCACCCCTTCTGATCACTGCGCCAGCCGCCCGCCGGCGCGTCCTGGAACCCCGTCTCGTCCGGAACAAAAGCCAGAGGCGTCGAAACGCCCGGCGGAGCATGCGCGAGACGGGGTGGAAGGGCGGGCCGGCGGGCGGCGTCCTCAAACCTGTTCCGGACCTCAGGATGACCCGATGGAGATGATCGGCGAGGGGCACGAGACGGCGGTGTGCGGGACGACCATCGCGTGGGGCGAGATGGGCGCGGGGCCGCCGCTTGTGCTCCTCCACGGTCTGCAGGACTCGCACCGCACGTGGCGGCGGACTGCGCCGCACCTGGCGAAACGCTTCCGGGTGCTCATGCCGGACCTTGCGGGACACGGCTGGTCGGGCCGCCCCGATGCGCCGTACACGCTTGCGTGGCACGCGGAGGTGCTGGCCGCGTGGATGGAGGCGATCGGCGTCCGCACCGCCCACGTCTGCGGCCACTCGTACGGCGGGGGAATCGCGCAGTGGATGGTCCTTGAGCAGAGGCGCAGGATCGATCGGCTGGCGCTTGTCTCAAGCGGCGGGTTGGGCCGCGACGTGGCTCTGGGGATGAGGCTCTCGGCGTTTCCCGTGCTCGGGCGCATGCTCACGCCGCTCGCGATGCGCCACGTCGTGCCGCTCGTTCTTAAACTGACGCCGGGCACGTTCGGAAACATGGAACCCGACGAACAGGAGCGGTTCGTCCGGTGGACCCGGATTCCGGGGACCGACCGGGCCTTTCAACGCTCGCTCGAAGGCGTCATCGGGTTCTTGGGCCAGCGGGTGCAGACCGCGCAGCGCGCGGGAGAGGTCCCCAACATGCCGCCTGTCGCCCTTTTCTGGGGAGAGAAGGACCCGATAATCCCGGTGCGCCACGGAAGGGAGACGGTGCAGAGGTCGATAGGGATCACGCTCACGACGTACAAAGGCTGCGGCCACTACCCGCACCTCGACAACCCCGGGGAGTTCGCCCGCGATCTCGCGAGGTTCCTCGAGAACCCCAGACGGCGGCCAGCGGAGATCCGGCCGGGCTAACCCCCACCGGGGCGCTATTTGGGGCCAACTGCGACGGTTTCGGCAGGCTTGATGAGCACAAAGGCCGCGAACTCCCCGCCCGGCAGGTCCTCGAAGTCGCCGCGGCACACACCTACGGCCGCGTGGGTCTTGTCGGAACCCACAAGTTCCTTGAAAGAGGCGTCTCCCTCGTCGGTCTTTTCGAACTTGAAGTACCGCGAGATCCACGAGATCGATTGCGCCTCCGAGCGCCCGAGTCCCTTTTGCTCGAACGCCGCCCAAAGCGGCTTCCAGTCAACCGATCTGTTCCCGCCCGAGCAAACCCCCGCTACGAACTCGTCGAGCACCGCCTCGGCCTCCGCGTGGCGCCTGAATTCGGGTTTCCCTTTGGACGCGCGAAGCGCGTTGAGCTCTTTGAACAACTGGTCCTTCCGGGCGGGCGCGTCGAGCTTCGGAATCGGCGAAACGGCGTACTCGATGTACGCATATGTGTGTTCGTCCCTCTGCCGGATGCCGATCCCCGCGAGCGAGACATCCTTGTCGATCAGGGAATGCCGGTGGGCGGGCGAAAGCAGGTTTTGCCACGCCTCCTCGTCGACGTACTGGAGCGTGCCGGACGACTGATACGCTTTGAAGACCAGCAGCCCGCGTTTCGCCATCTTCTCGTAGAGTGCCGTGTCCGGTGGAAGGTCCTTGTTCCGGGCCAGCTCGGCCGCCCGGTCGGCGGCGACGTCACTCGCCTCTACGTTCAGACCGATGGGTTTGAGTCCCAACGTCTTCCGTTCTGCGTTGTACAGATCGAGGATGCGGTGCGCCCACATTTGCCTTTCCGGCGGGTTTTCCGGCGGGCGCCGAATCATCTCGTCCGGAACCGACGGCTCATCCTGCCCGACGTACACGGGGAGCCAGAGAATCTGGTGGCGCCAACGGCTGTCCTCGTCCGCGTGTCCGGTCTTGGGATCGAGCGTCGAGATCTCAAAGAAGTACCGGCCCGACTCTTGGGGGAGCTGCGCGGTCACGGTGAACTCGCCGTCCTTGCCGGCGGTCACATCAAGAGCGACAATATCGTGCCCGCCCCGGTCGAGATAGAACCGCGGCTTGTCGAACGCCGAGAGGATCTTCCCCTTCACGGTGAGCGTCTCACCGGGCTTGTAGAACTTGCGCAGGTCGCGGACATCGACGTGTCGTTGACCGAACACGACCGCTTGCGCCCGCCGGTTGCCCGCGTTGATCCTTACAATCCCGAACTCGCGCGGCACCCCGTCGGCTTTGAACTCCTTGGCGAGCTCGAACAGGTTGCCGTCAAGACGCTCGTCCACGTCGCCCCCGCTCGCCCACATCACACGGGTGTCGCCGCGGTTTGACGTGATCCCGAGCTTCCAGAAGGCCCACGTGGTAAGCGCGTCCGCCGGCATCGCATCCTTCTGAACCCACGCCACGGCAAAGGTGTACGCCACTACGTCCATGAGAGGATTGTGCGAAACCAGCGCCCGGTCTTTTTCGGGTACGGCCGCAATGAACCGCTCGGCGAGCTTCGCCGACGACGGCAGGAGCTTGCTCACGTACCCCTCGAACCCCGACGGCCCGTACTGGTCAATGACCTTCTTGACTACGGCGTCGGTTTCCTGCGGCAGCTCCCGCAGCGGACTCGGCGCCCTGACGGCGCAGGAGGGGAGACCCAAGGCAAAAAAAATGAGAACACCGATTGCAGACCGTCTCAGACACGGGATCATGTTCTCCTCCGCGTTGTCAGCGTTTTCACTTGAGGCTTCCCTGAAGCGTCGTAAGCTTTTTTGGAAGCCTGTCCATCAGCTTGTGCCAGTCCGCGAACGCGATGAGATCGCCGAAACACGACTGCGGCTCCGTTTGGCAAAAGTTCTTGACCGCCAAGACGGCGCCGCGGTTTTCAAACGGCGCACCGCACGCGGCCGAAAGCGGGGTCTTCGTCGTTGACGGCGGGGTTTGGCGGCATATGTCGGCCACCACAGCGTTGTCGCCGACGGCCGATGCCAGCAGAAGGTAGTTCAACACTCCCCTTGACCCGGGATGAACGTTTCGCGACCGCCGGAAGAGCGGGACGGCCCTGGTGATCTCGCCGTTGAGCGCACAGGTGACGCCTATGAGATTGCACGCCTCGGCGGAAACCTCCTTCGGGTACTGTCCGCCGTCGTTCACGCACCATTCATCCAGAAGGAAAAACGGAGCGTCGTATCGCCTGTCCAGGAGGGCTGCCAGGAGCGGTTTCGCGACTGAGTGGGGCAGACCGGCATTCCCGGTTTGCGAGAACTTCGCAGCCGATACGAGGTCGAACGGCGCGGGCGGCAGGAAGAACATCTCCAGGCCGTCCGTCGCAAAACCGTCTCCCTTCAACCCGGTGATGTGCGTTATGAGCTGCCCCGATAGCATCGAAACCGTCTCGATGAACCCTTTTGCGCTGGATCGGATGTTCTCGATGATGTCCTTGTTCTCGGGATCCAAGCGCTGGCGAGCGTCGGCGAATGCGTCGAAGGCAACGAACACGGCGTTCCCGAGGGCAAGGAGCGTGTCGGGAAACGCCAGCTCGAACGAGGCGTCCCGGATGACCGTGACGGACTTCAACGCCTCGCGATCGAGGCGGAGGTACTCGTCGTTCACGGTCGAGATGTCGTTCACGTTTGCAAAGATCTTTTTCGCCTCGCCGAAACGGTTGATGTAGGTTCGCGCGAAGCACAAGAGCTGGTACTCGTCCTTGACCCCGGCCGCCTTGGTTGGCGTCCCGCCGCATCTCGCCCAAGTATCGAGGGCCCCCTTTTCGCGCCCCCGGTTCCAGTGGGCCAGTCCGAGATACCACTGCGCGCCGATCAGGTTGCGCGCGTCAGCCCTGGTCGCTTTGCACGCCTTCGAGGAAACCGCGGCGGCCGCCTTGCCGATGAGCGCAAAGACCGGATCCAGGCAAAATTCGTCGTTCGACCAGAAGCAACTCTGGGCCGACAACGCGGCAATCCGCGCCACGGCAGAGCATTCGCCGGCCTTGAGCTGGACGACGGCGTCTTCGGCCGACTTGAGCACGGCCATGTGCCGTCCGGCCGCCGCCTCGATGCGCGCCTTTTCCTCGAAACAGTAGGCCGACCTCCCGGTTTTTTCGCACTGTCTCATGGCATCGTTGATTTGCGCCAGGGCCTTGTCCCAGTGGCCGAGATACACCGAGGCGCGGGATCCGCCGGTCTTGCACTTGAGACGCGCCGATTCCCAGTCAAGACCGTCTTTTTTCAACTTGTCGGCGGGGCATTTCGTCTCGACGACGTGGCAAACCTTGCCCCACTGTTCTTCGGCTTTTGCGAACGCAAGCGCCTTTGCGTAGCTCTCGGCCGCGCGGGTGTGCGAACGGACCATCGTAGAGCAAGACGTTGTTTTCTGCGCGAGCGCCGCCATCTGGTCGCCCTCGTCCACGCAGTCTCCGATCCCCTTGCAACCGGACATCCCGATCCCGACCGAGACGTCTGCGAATCGGTTCTGACTCTAGTTTCGCCATTTCAGTGCTGAAAAGTTGACAAACACGGCTACCCGGCGTCTTTGAGACGCCAACCCTTTTGCCCAAAGGTGGTAGCCATGCTTGAAGGCATTCTACGCGACCTCCTGGAGCTTACGCAA